>JBKJSR010000564.1:0-2547 GCA_046594355.1 Bryobacter sp. | reverse complement strand
ATTATGTATTTTAGCGGCAACAGGTCTGCGGTGGTTTGGCCGCAGTGTTTTCGGGGGGATAGTGGACGATGCGGAATGTGAGCAGCGAAGCGGGCGCGGTTTTGCCGGAGGTCTTTTCGGCGCGAAATCAATCGAGACAGTCGAACCATTGGGTGGCAATACGCCTTCAAGGTTTGAAATGCGATCGCGACGCGATTGGCGCGCTGCTGAGCTGGTCGGTTGCCGGGGTGAAGGGGTCGAGTCTGAAGACCGGCGGCGGCAGGCTCGGAAGCGCGACAGGCCTGGACTGGCACGATATAGGGTGGCCGGACCCGAGGCATTGCGGTTCCGCTCACGCACGCGGCCCGGTAGAGCAGAGGCGGCAGATTGCGCAGAGACTTACTCGTCCTGTCCCGCTTCCAGCAGGCCTTCCAGTTCAGGCAAGATCAGCAGGTCCTTGGGCCGGCCCGCCGCCTTCTTCGCCAGAATGAGCGTTCGCAGATCGAGTGCGCGGACACGCCGGTCAAACGCGTAGTGTGAACCCGGTGCCATTGGCCAGTGTGGCCGCATCCCAAACGAAAGGTAAACTGTCGGGAATTCCGCGCGGACGCGGATGGTAGGGCGCGAGAGCCCCAGCGAGCTTCTGGAGATTTTCCTTGTCGCGGGAATAGCAGATATCGAGTTCGCTCGTGACGTGTGCACTACCGTGAAAGATGGCCGCCCACCCGCCAATCACGACGAAATCCACACCTTCGTCGCTCAGATGCTGAATGGCAAATTCAAAGTTTATGCTTTCGGTTTGCCGGCTTTGCCCCGGACACTTTCCGCAGCTTGGGCCAACACATGCATGCGCCGGGCACGCTCGGCCGTGCTTAGCGTGATTTGCTCGATCAGCAGCGTCACATCAACGCCGAAGGCTTGCGCCGCTTCCACTTTTCCACCGGGGATCGGATTCAGCAAACGCTCATTTGCGCGAGCGAGTCCGGGACCGATTGACTGCAGCGCTGCGCCCATGGGCTCAGTCTAGCGTGAAGGATGGAGGGTGATTCGGCCCTCACTGGTGTTGAGAAAGATCGGAGAAGCTGGGGGGGCGTTTGAGGTGCCAGTCTGTCGCGTCCTGGAAGGACTTGGCGACGCGGGCGAGTTTGCCTTCTTCAAATAGATGGCCAGTGAAGAGGAGGCCCATCGCCTCATTGTTCGGGAAGCCGCAGGGGACGACGATTTGCGGTTGGCCCGTGAGATTTGTGATTGTGAGCGAAGCTGAACCAGTGGGGGAGACCAGAGCGTCGAAATTCAATAAGTACTTTTGGAATTCGCGCATCAAGACAGTCCTTGCACGAGCAGCGCGGATGTATTCGACAGCAGGAGTGAGGCGGCTGGAGCGGAAGGAATTGGGCCAGTCGCTGGCGGCTTGAGCCGTTAGCTTTTCTGCTCCGCCATTGCGGGTAAGGTCGTCGAAGGCAGCGCCGGCTTCTGCGTTGAGCATCAAGACGAGTTCGCGTGCGGGGAAGTCTGGGAGCTTGGTGTCGATGAGTTGGACGCCGGTTTTGGCGAGAGCATTGAGGGCGTCTTCGTAATGCTTCTTGCGGGCGGCGTCGGTAATTGTCGCGAAGTTGTCGCGGATCACTCCGACCTTCAACTTTGCCACTGGGGAGGCTGCCTGCCAGTTGAGAGGAGCCGGGTAGCGGGCGGCCATATCTTTGCCATCGGGTCCGTCGATCACGCGGAGCACGAGCATGCAGTCTTCTACGCTGCGGCAGATGGGGCCGATCTTGTCCATAGTCCAGGAAAGCGCCATCGCGCCGGTGCGGGGGACGCGACCAAAGGTTGGCCGCAGACCAGTGACACCGCAACGCGTGGAAGGAGTGATGATGGAGCCGAGTGTCTCTGTGCCTAGCGCGAAGGCAACCAGACCGGCTGCTGTCGCGGAGGCGGATCCGGCCGAAGAGCCGGAGGAAGTCTGTTCGATATTCCAAGGCGTCTTGGTCATGCCACCAAACCAGAGGCCGCCGAGGGCGAGCGCTCCCATCGAGAGTTTCGCGCAGAGCACGGCACCGGCCGCATTGAGGCGTTCGATCACCGTGGCGGTGTAATCGATGGTCTGGTCTTTATACGGTTCGGCACCCCAGGTGGTCTTGTAGCCCTTGACGGCGAAGAGGTCCTTTGCCCCGTAAGGAAGGCCGTGGAGGGGGCCGTGGTACTTGCCGCGCTTGAGGTCGGCGTCGGCTTGCCGCGCTTGTGCAAGCGCCAAATCTTCTGTCAGCGTGATGGTGCAGAGCAGTGTGGGCGAGTGTTTTTTGAGCCGCTCCAGATACATCTTGGTGAGATCGGTAGAGCTGATTTTCTGATTGCGAATCAGGACACCGAGATGCGAGGCGGGCCAGAAGGCGAGGTCTTCGATGTTCTTCCAGGCGGGGAGCTTTGGGTTCCTTGATGTTTGGAAAACGGGCTTGCCGGAAGGAAGACTCATGCCGGGCAGCATGGGCGAGAAGGTGAAGGCCGGTTCGGTATCGAAGGGGATTTCGATCTTGCGAAGGCTCGCGTAGTTGGCGAGGGAGCGGGTGATGC
>JBKJSR010000140.1:0-3341 GCA_046594355.1 Bryobacter sp. | reverse complement strand
ATTCTCCCGACGGTAGTGGCTGCCGCGCTAAAACCCCAGCAGGAAACGCGGATTTCCTATGTATCTTCGCCGGAGGTGGTGGCAGCGCTCGAACGCGGAGAAAGTTGGCCGCTTATCGATGTGCGCTCTCCCGAAGAATGGGTGAATGGCCATATTCCAGGGGCTCAATTTCTCACACTGGAGTTAAAGTTTGAGGCTTTGGACACTTGGGCGAAGGACACCCGGATTGTTTTTTACTCCAATGCGGGGAATCGCAGTTTAGAAGTTGCATCCTACTTCATGGCATACGGCTTCACCAACGTGCGCAACATGGCGGGTGGTCTCGAAGCTTGGTCGGTGGAAATTGCGGCCGAACTCCGGTAAGCATATCCGCGTATAAATTGTTTCTAAGTCAGAGGATAAAGAAGGAGATCGCAAATGGGTTGTGGTAGTGGAGGCCGTCCCGTTGAGGAGCACATTGAGCCTGTAGGCCGTACTGTGTTCTGTGTGAAGTTTAAAAAGGAGATGCCGGGCCTCAGCGAAGTTCCGTTCGAGGGACATCCGCTGGGCCACAGGATCTATGACAATGTTTCCAAAGAAGGGTGGGGCCTGTGGATTGAGCACATGAAGATGCTTATGAATGAGTATCGCCTGAACCTTAGCACGTCGGAGGCGCAGGAATTTGTCATCAAACAGATGGACGATTACTTCTTCGGGGAGGGCTCCGCGCTTCCGGCTGGATACGTGGCTCAAAAGACGAAGTAATGATTGTCAAAAGTCATGCGGCTGGGGTGAAGCGGCGGGATTGCGCCGGGCATAAGGTTGCCGCACCTGTGAACTGGAGGCCATTTCCGGCAGGCTGGAAAGCGCATTACCCCTATCTTCTGGTCGTCCGCAACCGAAATAAACAAGTGTAGGTGCCTCCCCCGAAATCATGGAAAACCAAGGCAGCAAGACCATACTCGCGGTAGTCAGCGATATATTCTTCTCGGCAAAGATTAACGAGGCCGCCAAACGAGCCGGTGTAACCCTCCAATATGTCACGACCGAAAAGGATCTTCTCGAAAAGGCTACGGCCGATCCAGCGCTGATTATCTTCGATTTGAACTTTGAAGCCGTCCGTCCCATCGAGTTGATCCGCAAGCTAAAGGGAACAGACGCGCTGAAGCATATCAGCCTCCTCAGCTACGTATCACACGTGCAGATCGACTTGAAAAAACTGGCGCAGGAAGCGGGCTGTGATACAGTCCTTCCGCGCTCCGCATTCTCGATGAATCTGAAGCACATTTTGGTGCGGTATGCGGGAGCGGGAGCCTAGTTGCTGTGTTGAACTCGCCACCCTTTCCATGGACCTCGACGAAATGAACGGTTACGAAGCATTGCGTGAATCCGCCGCGTGGATCGAACTTTCCGCCCGCGGAAAGATCCGCGTGAATGGCGACGACCGGGCTCGTCTGCTGCACGCTCTCACAACCAATCATATCCAGCAGCTCACGCCTGGCGCCGGCTGCTATGTATTTTTTTTGAATGCGCAGGGCCGCGTGTTGGCCGACGCGAACATACTGTGCCGCGAGGATCACTTGCTTCTCGATACCGAGCCGGAAATGAGAGAACGCATTTACGCCCACCTTGATCGTTACATCATCGCCGACGACGTGACCCTTGAAGACATGACCGCCCGGACCACGACCATCGCGGTCGAAGGCCCCCGATCCGCCGAAGTGCTCGCCCGCATCGGCGCGCCGGTTCCCCAGGCGGACTACGCCTTCGTGCCGTGGGGATCGCGGCTTGTCGCTCGTCTCAGTTCCACCGGATCTCCCGGATTCTTCGTCTTCGCCCCGGCTGGCGAACAACCTGCGCTCATCGCGCAACTTGGAATCGAACAAGCGGACGCCGAAGCCGCTCGCATCGTGCGCATCGAACACGGTAAACCGCGCTACGGCGAAGACATCACAGACCGCTCCCTTGCGCAGGAAACCAACCAGAGCCACGCGCTGCATTTCAGTAAAGGTTGCTATCTCGGCCAGGAGATCGTCGAACGCGTTCACACCCGCGCCCAACTCAAACGTAGTCTGATGCCCTTGGACATCGACGGCGCCACGGCCCCAGTTCCCGGAACCAGGCTCACCACCCAAGGCAACGCCGCCGCCGAAATTACATCCGCCGCATTTTCGCCGGCGCTCGCAAAAGTCGTCGCTCTCGCTTACGTTCGCACCGCATGATGGCAAAAAGCCATGCGGCTGGAGTCAAGACATGACAATCGCAAAATCCGCAGTTCTCATGGCTGCCGCCGCAGTCCTTTCAGTCGGCACTCTTGAGCACGCGGCTGTGGGTGACGGAGGGAGCCATGGATGATAGGCTTCTCAAGCATCAGGCACTGGGGTTGTGGCTGCAGGGGCAGAAGCACCAGATCTGCGGTGAACTTGAGCGCGCCATCGAGTTCTACACAAAATCGCTCAGGCTCTACCCCACCGCCGAGGCATTCACATTCCGCGGTTGGGCCTACAGCTTTCAGGGTCGCATCGACGAGGCAATCGAAGAGTGTAAGAAGGCGATCGCCGTCGACCCAACCTTTGGCAACCCGTACAACGACATCGGTGCCTACCTCATCAACAGGGGCGATCTGGACGAGGCGATTTTGTGGCTGGAGAAAGCCAAGACGGCTTCGCGCTATGAGCCGCGCCACTTCCCCTATGTGAACCTGGGGCGCATCTACGCTCAAAAGTGGATGATGCGTCGCGCTATCCAGGAGTTCGAGGCGGCGCTCAAGCTCCATCCCGGCGACCCAGCGTGTCGTGTCGCGCTCGGACAACTAAAAGGATCGATCAATTGATGTCTGGTTGTTCCGCATCGGCGGACGGCACGCGCCGGTTCGCGCAGTGTGTAATCGATGACGGAATCCGGTCAGCGCATACCCGGCGCTGGGACGCACCTGTCCGGTCTGGTCACCTCACACGCAATGATTCCGGTGCCGCAACAGCGGTTGTCCCTCAGCCGGTGAGCCGTTGCGCCGCATCTTGCGTCTTCGCGCGATCACGACCTCCCTCCGTATGCGGAACCAGGTCGAGCTCCTCTGCAATTGGATTGGCTCCCCGAGCGCTACACGAAGGGAATTCCCGAAGTGCAATGGGCGGGAGACGGCGGCAAGGTAATTAGTCTTCAGGCAGTTCCCGACGGCGCCGGGCGCGGGGGAACAGCTCGTTTGCCGCCTGAATCGATGCGTCTGGCCGTGTACTGTTCGCGGTTGATTAAATCCGCTGGCGGAGTGTTCCACCAGACTCCGCCGGCCGGCTCACCACCGGCAGCGTTTCAACTATTTCGAACTCCAAATGTTTGTGCGCCTGACGGAGGCGCTCCTCAAC
>JBKJSR010000448.1:0-4190 GCA_046594355.1 Bryobacter sp. | reverse complement strand
TGGAACGCCTTGCGAAGGAGCAAAGAAGCGGCTTACAAAGTCGATGCCCGCTTCGTCGCCGGGGGCGGTCGCGATGACGGCAAAGCGGTGGATTCTTGCCAGCGACATCATATCGGGTGCTAGTTCGCGTACTTGCTGCGCCGTCTCGTAGATTGCAAAATAATCGCGGGCGGCGAGGATTTCGCTTGCGGGAATATTGAGCCCGGCCAGGAGATGCTCGTCCGGACTCGTTGGAGTAGGAGGGCGGGAGGGGAAGTCGAGGGTGTAGATTCCGTCTTTGATTTCAACTCCCAATGGGCCGGATTTGGAACTGAACGCGATGGATGTGGCAATGGGGTCGAGGAACTGCTCGATGACGAAACCGGCGGCCAGAGTGGCGTGGCCACAGAGATCGACTTCCGTCTTGGGAGTGAACCAGCGAATGTCGTAGCCGTCGGGAGTAGCGATGAAATAGACCGTTTCGGCTAAGTTGTGTTCGGCGGCCATCGATTGAAGCAGTGCGTCGGGGAGCCAATTGTCAAGCGGCACTACGGCTGCCGGGTTGCCATGAAAGGTTTGGCTGGCAAATGCGTCGACGAAATAACAGGTTAGCGTCATGCTGACGCTTATTATTGCAGGCGCTGGCGGGTTTTCTCGTTCATTACGAGCTCGTCGAAGATGGCCAGAACTTTTTTGCGGTAGCTGTAAACCCGCTTGAGATTATCGCGGAAGTTGGCGGCATAACGCGAGGTGCCCAACCATTTTTCGAGAGTGTCTTTGGGGACATCGATATCGCGGCGGAGGTCGTCGGGGGAATGTCCACGCAGAAAAAGGCCATAAAACATGGCAGCTTCCCTTTGGGGGGCCAGAGGATCCGTTTCGTCCCTTAACAGCATGGGTTCCACTCTTCTATCCTTATCGGATGCACGCTATCGAAACTGTGCGCGAAAAATTGAGTATAGGGACGGAAGTGAAAAGTGGCAAGTGGGGGATGAAATTTTAATTGCCGCGCGTTAACGGAGTGCGACTTCGATCTGGTCGAGGGCGGAACTTTCAGCCTCTGTCACCTGGGTGCCGCCGAAACCTAGAAATCCGCCCTCTTTGGCGGCTTCAGCCACTCTACGCGCGAGTCCGGTGAGCCAGGATTTGAATTCTCCGGCTTCTTCGGGAGTGGCTTTCTCGCGCAGAACGTTTGCAACTTCGCGACAAGCCGCAAGGCCCTTGGAGTAAATCTCGTCCGCATCCTGCGACTGCATCTTGTGGAAGCTGAGATTTTCTTTGAGGTCTTCGGCGAGCACTTTCATCAATTCGGTTTGGCTGTTTTCGAGGCCCGCACGGAGCACCTCGGAAGCGGCTCGCGATTCCTGGAACAGGCCGACGGGACCGCTGGGGCTGGCGGAAATGACGACGAGACTGGTTAGGAAAGGGACTTTGCGGAAAAGATCCCATTCGTCGACAGTGAAATTCGATTTGTTAGACACACTGTGATTGTAACGGTTTAGCCGGGAGCGCAACCCGCTAGAGGCGCGAACCAGAAGGGCCAGAGTTGGTCGAAAATCCAGCCGTCGGCGAAGGGCACTGGACCGACGGAACGGGCCGGGTTGAGCGAAAGTTTTGTGGCGGCATTCCGATGAGGAAGAGGGCGCCGGCAACCTGCCCAAAATCGACCAAAAGTGCAGAGGGTCGCGGCGACACAGCCTGCAGACATTTGCATTACAATTAATTCTGGAGATGAAGCAAATGAAAAAAATTCTCGGAATGACATTGCTCGTTAGCGCGGCTGCTTTTGGCGAGTCGTGGACTGGCACGATCGTTGACACCAGTTGCAAATCAAAAGATCTGGCGAGCCACGGTAAAGCTTGCTTGATGAGCTGCGCCAAGAGCGGCCTTGGAATCGTGTTGAGCGATGGCAAATTCGTCAAATTTGACGAAGAAGGCAATGTAAAGGCGATCGCCGCTTTGAAAGCCAGCTCCAAGGACAAGGATCTCAAGGGCAAAGTTAACGGCAAGATGGATGGCGACGTGTTGAAAGTTGAATCTGTCGAAATCATGTAACTTTCCAGACTAATCGTTGGAATGGAAGACGCCGCCGACCTGACAGTTGGCGGCGTTTTGCTTTTGGAGTTGGGCCCAGAGGGGATAGATGTCGGGGTTCTCGAGCCAGGTGTTGAGGTGTTGGAGAACGAGGTTGCGCCAGGGGTCGAGTGAATTGCGGCGCAGGGCGAGCAAGGTGTGGCGTTTGGATTCGAGCACTGTAGCGCGTGCAGGTTTGGGTTGGGTGGCGTAGAGTGTGGCGAGCGCGTTGAGGGTACGGATGAGATTTTGGGAATGATCCTGACAAACGCCCTCGATGAAGGGGTGGAGCGGGACTGGTTGCTGGCGCAGGAGTTTCTTGAGATAGGATTCGCTGGTTCCGGTTTGGATTAGCAGCAGCGCAAAGAGCTCGGGGGTGACTTGCTCAACACCGGAAAGGAGGGCCGGAAGCTGTTGTTTAACGTTTTTGGCCACGGCGATAGGCTGCGACGGCGGTACTGTGTTGGCGGAGCGATTTGGAGAAAATATGATGGCCGGTTGCGCCAGGTTCTGCGACGAAGAAGATGTCTTCCGTTGCGGCTGGGTTGAGCGCGGCCTTGAGGGATTCGAGGCCTGGGTTCGCGACAGGACCGGGCGGGAGCCCGATGTGCTGGTAGGTATTGTAGGGGCTCTGGCTTGCGAGATCGGACTTGTAGATTGTGCCGCGATAGCGGTTTTCGATGAGCGCGGCGTAGATCACGGTGGGGTCGCATTCGAGCTTCATGCCTTGCTTGAGACGATTGGAGAAGAGGCCGGCGATGCGGGGCCGTTCTTCTGGGATGGCGGACTCTTTTTCGACCAGACTGGCGAGGGTGACGATGTCGTGGGGAGGCACACTGGGATGGAGGGATCGCCACACTTCGCGGAACTGTCTGGTGAGCCGCAGGCAAAGCATTTGCGAGGTGATTTTGTAGGGGAGGCGGTAGGTGGAGGGGAAAAGGTAGCCTTCGAGAGTACGCGCCTGGGGATCGAGGTCGCGAATGAGTGAGGGGTCGTTGGCGGCGGCGATGAAGTCCCGGGCCGGCAGGAGCTTTTGCTCTTCGAGGATGCGGGCGATGTCGTAGATTGAGGAGCCTTCGGGGATGGTAAGTTCGCCAAAGTAAACGTCGCCGCGAGCGATCTTGTTGAAGACGGCGTCGGGAGTATTTTCTTTACGGAAGCGATATTCGCCGGCCAGGAACTTCGTGCCGGGATGGAAGAGGCGCCAGGCGGCGGCTTGGAGTGGACTGCGGAGGAGGCCGGCGGATTCGAGGATTTCGCCGATTCTGAGCGTAGAAGCCCCGCGGGGGATCTCGATGAATTTGTCTTCGCTGTAGGGAAGAATTGGCTGGCGAAGGATCGTGAAGAGCAGTCCGGCGGGGATGCAAATCAACAGGACGAAGAGGAAGAGCAGTTTCTTCATTGGAGTTCCAGGGAATGCAGGTAGCCTTCGAGAATCAGGGTGGCGGCGAGCTGATCGACTTTGCCCTTGCGTTGTTCCCGGGAGAGACCGTATTCGTCGAGGACGCGGTGGGCCTGAGAAGAGGTAAGCCGTTCGTCCCAGAAAACGATCGGGATGCGGCTGAATTGTTCAAGGCGTAGGGCGAATTCTTTGACAGCCTTGGACTGCTGGGACGGATCGCCGGACATGTACTTGGGGTCGCCGAAGACGAACACGGAGACTTCGCGTTCGCGGGCGAAGTTTGCGAGATAGGCGATGTCTTCACGGACGCGGACGCGCAGGTAAGTGGGAAGAGGTAGTGCCGTGTAGCCAAGGGCATCGGAAATCGCGAGTCCGATGCGCCGTTTGCCAAAATCAAGTGCCAATATGCGTCCGGTGGGTTGAGGCATCGTGGAGACTCCTCTAGTATGGAGTAACGGGACCGGGAGTGTCAGCTTCAGCATTAGTCAGTAATCCGGATGAAAAAATGAGCGCGCCGGCGAGTGGCGGGTCGAACATTGCGACGCGCCTGATTGCGGTGGCGTGCGTGGTGGCGATGCTGTACTTTGGGCGGGCGTTTTTTGTGACGCTGATCAGCGCAGTGATCATTACTTTCATCCTGCAGCCCTTTGTGCTGTGGTTCATGAAGATTAAGCTGCCACGGTCGATTGCGAGTTTTCTCGTGTGTTCCATTTTTGTGCTGCTGGTTTATTTTTCC
>JBKJSR010000397.1:0-7298 GCA_046594355.1 Bryobacter sp. | reverse complement strand
CACAATCAGCAAATCGGCGTCATCCTCTTCGGGCGATTACACCTTTCCGTCGCTCGATGTCGGCACTTACACGATCCGGGTCGAAAAGCAGGGATTCAAGAGTGCAGTCGCCAAGGACATTACTGTTAACGCTTCAGGCGCAGCGCGCATCGACATCACGCTAGAAGTCGGCACGACACAGCAATCCGTTGAAGTGATTGCTTCCGGCGTGCAGGTGCAGACGGAGAACGCCCGCATACAGACGGCGGTCGCCAACCGGCTCGTAGACCAGCTCCCGCTCGTCGTGGGCGGCCAGTTGCGCTCGCCCTTCGACCTTGCGCTGCTGGCACCGGAAGTGAAAGCTCCCAACAACAGCAACAACACTTTCTCGATTGGCGGAGGTCAGGCTGCCACGTACGGCATTTCGCTGGACGGTGTGTCGTCCAACACAGGGCGTGCGCTACAGACCCAGTGGGCGGCGATGAATACGCCTTCGCTCGACGCCATCAGCGAGTTTACCGTCGAGTCGAACGGCTTTAAGGCGGAGTACGGGCGAGCCCAGGGCGGCCAGATGAGCTTTGTATCTAAATCGGGCACGAACGAGTATCACGGGAACCTGTTCGAGTTTCTCCGCAATGACGCGCTCGACGCAGCTTTTTATAACAAGGCGAGTAAGAAGCCCGTGTATAAGCAACACGACTTTGGCGGGACTTTCGGCGGGCCGATTTCGATTCCGAAGCTTTATGACGGCAAGAACAAGTCGTTCTTCTTTGTGTCTTACGAAGGCTTCCGCAATCGCGAGGGAGCAAACCCGACCTTTCTGTCCGTTGCACCGAAGGAATTTTACGACGGCAATTTCACCAACTGGGTGGACAACAACAATAACCGGATTCCGATTTTCGACCCCACGACCGGGGCCTCGGGCACGCGAACTCCCTTCCCCAATAACCAGATTCCGCAGTCTCGTTTCGACAACATCTTCAAGGCGCTGAGCCCGATTGGACAGACGGCGCTGCCCAACATCGCCGGTCTGGTGCCCGGGACCTCCGCATACGTGCGCAATAACTTTATTCAGGCTGGGACCCAAGTCGGCCCGTGGGACAAAATGAGTTTTCGCGGCGATCATAATCTGAACAGCCAGCATCGCGTGAGCGGCTACTATTCGCGCAACACCCGTTCGTCGGCTCCGGGAGCGGCCGGCCCGGTTGGCCTGCCTGGATTTCTCAACGGCGGCAACTTTAACAACACGATCAGCAAACAGTACCGCATGAGCTGGGACTGGACAATTTCCCCGAACAAGATCAACCGCTTCTATGCCGGCGGCAACGACTGGCGTGAGATCAATCGCGCGATCGCAGTTGGCGCCAAACCATGGAAAGACGTCGTTTGTCTCGCCAACGTGCCCGACTGCAACAACAACCTGCTTAATGTTTCGATTGCCGACTTCGCCAGTTGGGGCGGCCCCTCGGACAATGGCTCCGACAATGCCGTCTATTCGTTTAACGACGACTTTAGCTGGGTGAAGGGCAAGCACACCATGAAGATGGGCGGGATTTACGAGATGGTCAACTACAGCGGTTTTGGCCAGCAGAACATCATGGGCCAAACCTCGTTTAACCGGCGCGTGACGGGCCAGCTTGGCGATCTTGCCAATCTGACCGGCTCGGGCTTTGCCAGCCTCATCCTGGGGGGCGCGGTTACAGGTAACATCCACACGCCTCGTTATGTGGCGCAACGATTCCCTTATTACGGCGGTTATTTTCAGGACGACTGGCGTGTGAGCAAGAAGTTGACCGTCAACGTCGGAGTTCGCTACGACGTCAATATTGCGGCTTACGCGGCAAACGATCAGTTCAGCGATTTTGATCCCACAAGGGCCAACCCCGGTGCCAATGGACGGCTGGGCGCACTGATCTTCGCTGGAAAGGGGGAGGGACGCGAAGGCAGACGACGCCTTTCCGACACCTGGTTTGGCGGCTTGGGCCCGCGTCTCTCGATGGCCTATAGCCTGAACGACAAGACCGTAATCCGGGCGGGCGCGGCACGCACATTTGGTGCCGTCCGCGCTGTTGGAGGCTCTACGCACTTTCAGGGATTCGTACAGATTTACACCACTCCGCAAACCGATCCTCAGGGCTTCAACCCCACTTTCTATCTACAGGAGGGGTTTCCGGCCTGGCCTAAACCGCCATTTCTCAAGCCCGACTTCAACAACTACAATTCACAGCCGTGGTGGCAGAACAATGAAGTGAGCCGGGCACCCGAGAACCTTACTTATACGCTCAACATCCAGCGGCAGATCAACAAGGATACGGTGTTCGAATTTGGTTACAACTTCGTTCGCGGCACCAATTTGCAGGCTGGCCTGCTCAACTACAACCAGTTGGACTTCGCCAATCTTCCGGCGAACCTCAGCCCGTTTACCGCAGCCGGACGTACACTGCTGAACTCCGCCGTCAGTTCGCCCGGAGCGATAGCGGCGGGCGTTACGAAGCCGTTCGCGAGCTTCCGCGACAATTTGAGCGTCGCCTGGTCCCTGCGCCCGTTCCCTCAATTCAGCACGATCGATACGGCTGACGGGAACGGTGATCGCAGCGGTTCTTCGAAGTATCATGCGCTGATCCTGAAACTGGAGAAGCGTTATTCGAGCGGACTGACGTTTCTGACCAGCTACGTTTTCTCGAAGATCCTCACCGACGCCGACTCGGCCTGGGTTGGTGGCGCGGCGATGAATCAGTACAACCGGAAACTCGAATACTCGATCGGCCAGCTCGATCAAACCCATAACCTGAAGTTCAGCTATGTTTATGAGCTGCCTTTCGGCAAGGGCCGCAAGTATATGACGGGTGGTGGATTTGGCAATGCAGTGCTTGGAGGCTGGCGCATTGGCGGCGTTCAGATTTACAGTTCAGGCACGCCGGTTGGGATTGGCACCACCGTGGGCTTTCCGATCTTTGCCGGAGCCAACCGGGCAACCGTATCTACTTATGAAGGGTGGCGCACCAAGCCCGCCGGGGACCGCTTTGATCCCTTCAAGGAAACTTACATCAGCCGCGCCGCTTTTCCCGATCAGCCTACGGATCGCCTCGGCAACATGACGAGGTACAACCCGAACTTCCGCTTCCTGCCGAATTTGAGCGAAAACTTCTCGGTCGCCAAGGACTTCAACTTGACCGAGCGGCTTCGCTTGAATCTGCGCGGGGAGGCGTTTAACGCTTTCAACCGCGCCCTGTGGGGTGGAGTTGGTGGCGCGCAAACCTTGCAGGATCCCAACTTTGGAATCTGGCGCAATCAGATCAATCAGCCGAGGAGGCTGCAGATCGCTCTCAAGCTAAATTTCTAAACGGCTTCAGTTCACAGGACGGGAAAGGGCGGCCAGCGCTGACCGCCCTTTCTTGCGTTTTGGTGGCAGCTTTGCCGCTTGGAGGGCCTGCGGAGCCAATTGAATCGTGTGTGTGCCGAGCCAGGGACGTTAATTTTCCAGTGGGGGGTGCGATAGGCAAAGTTGGGCTTTAGACTGTTGTAGAGAAGGATGTGAAGATGCGTAATTTCTTACTGGCTAGCCTCACCGCGACGCTGATGTGGGCGCAGGCGGAATTACCGACCGAATGGATCGATCCCGACACAGGGCATCGCGTGATCCGGCTATCGCGCGAAGTCGGTACCGCTTCACTCTATTTTCATCAGAATGCCTATTCGGCAGACGGCAAGAAACTGGTAGTCACGAATGCGCATGGGATCGCGACGATCGACCTTGCTACCCGTAAGATTGAGCAGGTAGTTGAGGGCCAGGTGAACATACTCGTGACTGGCCGCAAGACGGGCCAGATTTATTACACGAAAGACGGCGCGATTTTCGCTACCGATCTGGACACCCACGCAACGCGTGAGGTAGCGAAAATGCCTGCGGAAGCGGGCCGCAGAGGTGCCATTGCCGTGAATGCGGACGAGACCATGCTAGTGGGCATTGGGGCCAATCCGGAGGGAAAGACCATCCCCCGCACAGCGCCGCCGAACGGACAAGGCGGGGGCCTCGAGACGAATTGGGCATTGGGTACGCCGAAGATGCTGTACACGATTGACATCAAGACTGGAAAGTTCCGGAAGATCTACACGGAGAATGACTGGACCAATCATTTGCAGATGTCGCCAACCGACCCCAATCTGATCCTGTTCTGCCATGAAGGGCCGTGGCACTTTAACGACCGGGTGTGGACGATCCGGACGGATGGCAGCGGCCTGCGGCTGATGCACGAGCGGACCATGAACATGGAAATTTCGGGACATGAGTTTTTCAGCGCCGATGGCAAGACCGTGTGGTACGACCTGCAAACGCCAAAGAGCGCGGTGTTCTGGGTAGCGGGCGTCGAGCTTGGCAGCGGACATAGGACTTGGTATCACGTCGAGCGGAATGAGTGGTCGGTGCATTACAACGTTTCGGCGGACGGGAAGCTGTTTGCCGGCGATGGAGGCGGGCCTAACAGTGTTGCCGCAAGATCGCCCGGCAACGAGATTTTGAACCCGGCGGGGAATGGCCAATGGATCTATCTGTTTCGTCCGGTCCTGGTGAAGGGAAGTTCGTTCCGCGACAAGAAAGACCTGATTGATGTGGGCTATTTCAAATCGGAACGCCTGGTCAATCTGGCGAAGCACGACTATAAGCTGGAACCCAATGTTACGTTTTCGCCGGACATGAAATGGGTCGTGTTCCGGTCGAACATGCTCGGCCCGACCCATGTCTTCGCGGTTGAAATCGCAAAACCCTAGAGGCTTGTAACGCAAAGTACAGCGAGGCTAAGCCGCCGTCGTGATTTCGACTTCGCCCGCCAAGCTCGAAGGTTCTGGAATGGGATCTCCAAATTGTCTCAGCGTGTCCAGGTGGCCTTGAATCGCCTCTCGGATATTGGCCCTGGTTTCTTCGAGCGTGCGACCGGTGGTCATGCAGCCCGGCAAATCCGGGACGTAAGCAGCCCAGTTCGCCTGGGCTCGCTCGAAAATTACGGCATACTTTACACTCATCGCTTGTCCTCCAATCCCGCAGACCTAAGTATGGCCTTCAAAGTTCCAATCGGAATGTCATCGCCGGGATTACCTGGAACGGTCACTACGTGTGGCTTGGTGGGGTGCTTAAAGTGGCGGTGACTACACCCACAAGTCTACAAACTTTGAGCCCACGAGAATCTATGATCGCCCGCGTAATCGCCGGTTTAGATCGGGTTGGAGCGCCTTCCAGGGATTTCTACGAGTTGGGATGTACCTAACGTTGCTGCGTAGCTCGAAGGCGGACGCGGGATGTCGCAATGGTTAGCGCTTTAGGGTCAGCTTGCGGAGGGCGACGTTGAGGGAGGAGTCGAAGGCGCGGATGGTCACAATTGATTCGCCGACTGGCAGGGTTAGGATTGCCGTCGCGGATTCTTCTCGGGAATCGTAAATGCCGTCGGCCGCTTCGAGAAGGATCCAGCGACCCGCGTTCATCGAATATTCGATGCGGCGGATTGATGAGGCGCTGTCTGTGCATTTGATCGAAAGAGTTTGGCCGCTTAGGGTAGCTTCGAGCGTGGGGACGCTTTGGTCGAGTTGCACCGGGACACTACTGAATTCGGTGGTGCGGGCGGCAGCAGTGGGATTGGACAAGGTATCGCTGGCTGTAATGCGGAATAAATAGCGGCCATCGGCGAGCGTATCGGCATCAATGGTGTAGCTGTTTTCGGTGAGTTCGTGCTTGAGCAATTTCCACTGCGACTCGTCTTCGCCACGGAAGTGCAAGCTGTACTGGAGCGTATCGGTGTCGGGATCTTCGGCAACCCAACTGAGCATCAACTGGCGGCCCGCAGGCCGCATAGCAAGCAGCGAAGCAGTGCCGGCACTGGTGGAGCTTGAGGCTTCTCCGGTGTCTGTGATGGTGAGGGTGTAGGAGGAACTGGTTGTGGCCGCAGCCTGTGGCCTGGGGTTATTGTTTGGCACCATGGCGAGAACGGCAGTAAGGCTCTTGACGATGGGCGGCAGGTTGCGGGGCAGATAGTTCAGCGCAACAGACTGGAGCGAGAAGTCGCGATCCGAGCGGAAGCGCCACTGGATGTAACGGGCGGCGGGGCTCTGGATGTTGTTGCCATTGAGGGCTTGCCAAGCGGACCAGGTGGCGTCGGGGCGAGCCGTATTGCCGCTGCGGGATTCAAAAGCGAGGGGAACGCTTGACGAGGCGTTAATGGCACCCCAGCGCGCTATGTTCGAGGCCTCGTGAACGGGCGATTCGTATTCGTAGGGTGGCGTTTTGGCACCGGAGAGAACCAGAAGTTTTGGGGAACTGGTGGCAGCAGCCAGCCAGCCGGAAGGGGTGTGGAGGAGGCGGCCGATCTCGGATTCTCCACTCTCATGAATGAGGGTGGCGGCGCGGTCGCCGTCGAGACGGTAGATGCGGCCGCGATTGTCGGACGAGAAGTAGAGCGTGGCATTGAGTTCGGCCAGATCATAGATGCTCTCTTCTTTCGTGACATAAAGATTGTCCACGGTGAGATCGGTGTTGAGCCGATAGATCGCAGAACGATCAAGACCGGGGACATCGAGCGAAGTGATGGCGGCGGGCGTGGCTGCGGTGGCGGGAGTTGGAGTGGCGGGTTGCGGCTTGGGCTTGAGGTCGATGCCAGCCTGAGCTTCTTCTGTGACGGTGATGGTAGTGGTGACTTGCGGGACGCCGGTTGTGGTTGCACCGGATGCGGGCTGATTCGCATTTTGAGTGCGGCGGGCGGCGGCTCCACCCATGGCCAGAAAATAGATCTCGCCGGACTTGGCGGGAATCACAGTGCGGATCTCCGTGAAGGGGGCATCGTAGAGGACTTGGGCAGTACCCTTGGCGGAGATGCGGTAGAGAATTCCGTTGGGGTCCGAGCCGGCGATCAAAGCTCCGTTCGGCGTGATCGCGAGGCTCGTGATGTTGGACTGGCCAGATTCGTAATAGACATCAGTGGCGGTGGCAGTAGCGCGGAAGACGCGGCCATTGTCACCCCCAGCGAAGACGGCATCACGAGTCGCAAGCAGCGACCAGAGGAATTTTGCGCCGGTTTGGGCAAAGAGCTTTGCCTCATTAGCAGAGACGCGATAGATGTTGCCGTTGGGAGATCCTGCTGCGTAGACCGTGCCATCGGGGGCGACGGAAAGAGCGAATACGTGCGGTTCGGGAAGGGTGGCGAAGAGTTCGAGGGTCTTGGCATCCTTGCGCCAGCGATAGATGCGGCCCTTGGGGCCGGTGCCGAGATAGACGGCACCGTCGGGAGCTTCGGCGAGCGTCCAGAGGGAAGCATCAGGGACAGTGTGGGCTATCG
>JBKJSR010000320.1:0-5890 GCA_046594355.1 Bryobacter sp. | reverse complement strand
GCGTATCTCCCTCTGGGCCAGGCAAAACAAGATCGGCATGCACCTCGATGGAGCGCGCCTGTTTATCGAAGCGGCTTACACGAAGCGCTCCATCAGCGACTATGCCGCGCTCTTCGACACCGTCTACATCTCTCAGTACAAGTACTTCAACGCGGCCAGCGGCGCGATTCTTGCAGGCCCCAGGGCGCTGCTCGAAAATCTTTTCCACACCAGACGCATGTTCGGCGGTGCCCTTGCCCAGGCCTGGCCTTACGCTGCGGTGGCGCTGCATTATCTGGATGGTTTTGAGCAACGGATTGGGCGCGCCGTGGATAGTTCCGAAAAAGTTTTCACCAGGCTCGCGGCCAATCCGCGTTTGCAGCTTGATCGTGTTCCCAATGGCACGAATATCGCCCGCCTCAGTTTGAAAGCCGGCAGCCCTGAAAACTTTGAGAAGCGCCTGGCGTTGAGCGGAATCTTCGTGCGGCCCGCCGTTCAAGGCGCGTTCAACGTGCAGGTCAACGAGACCTGGGGCCGCGTTCCGGTGGACTTTCTCGCCGATGCCTTCGACAAAGCTTCGCGCACGGCATAAGATGGTTGTGATCATGAGACTCCTGCTCCTATTCGTCCTCGGCCTCTCCCTGTTTGGCCAGAACAAGCTCACCAAAGAAGAAAAGAAGGCCGGCTTCAAACTGCTTTTCGACGCTAAATCCCTCAAGGGCTGGGAAGGCGACCCGGACTTGTGGACTGTCGCGGGTGGCGAGTTGATTGGAAATACAGACAAGAAGAAGATCCCTCACAACACATTCCTGATCCTCACCAAGGAATTTGGAGACTTCGAACTGCGTCTCGACATGAAGATTCGCAATCACAATTCCGGCGTGCAATTCCGCTCGGAGAGGTTGCCCGAATTTGTCGTCAAAGGCCTGCAGGCCGATGCAGCCGACAAGAACTGGTGGGGTGGCGTTTACGATGAAAAGGGTACGCGCGGCATCATGGTGAATGGTTGGAAGGGCAAGGCCGAAACGGTGGTCAAGAATGGGGAATACAACACGATGATCCTCCGTGCGGTTGGTCCCAGGATCGAGATCACGATCAACGGATTGAAGACCTCCGAGCTGGAAGATCCCACCAAGCTCTCTGGAATCATTGCGCTGCAATTGCATGCCGGCCCCGGCATGGAAGCCCGCTTCCGCAACATTCGAATTCTCGACCTTTCCAAGAAGTAATGCGTCTCGGCCTTTACGGCGGCACCTTCGATCCCGTCCACAACGCGCATCTCGCCGTTGCCCGCGCGGCGGCGGATGCCTTTGGTCTCGACAAGCTGCTGCTCATCCCCAACCGTCAGCCGCCGCACAAGCAGTCTCTGACCGATGCGCCCTACGAACATCGCCTCAGAATGGTGGAACTCGCTTGCCGCGAAGACGCACGCTTTGAAGCTTGCGACATTGAGAATCGCGATGGCAAAAGTTATACCATCCAAACCTTGCTTCATTTACGTAATAAATATGACGCCGCAACCCGTTTCTATTTCCTCATCGGCGCCGATGCGTTTGCAGAGGTTCTCACCTGGTATCGCGTGGAGGAGGTGTTCCAGATGACTGAATTCATTGTTGCCGCGCGGCCTGGTTTTGATTATGCAATTCCCGCCGGCGCGTGCGTCCATAGACTGGATACGATTGCGTTTCGCGAGAGTTCTTCCGCGATCCGGTCGCAAATCGCGGCAGACGAACCGCCAGTTGGCTTGCCGCCGCAGGTTGCGGAGTATATTAGAAAGCATGGTCTTTATCGCAAGGAAGGTAGCGTGAACTTAGTTTGATCTGGCATATTCTGATCCTCTTCGCCGATCTCGTAACCGGCAATGACCAGGAACTCATTGAGCGTTTGCGCCGGCGTGATCCGGATGCGATGTCCGATCTCTATGATCGCTATTCGCGCATTGTTTACTCCGTGATTCTGCGCGTCGTTCGAAATGCTTCCGTTGCCGAGGAACTCGCGCAGGAAACTTTTCTCCGTGCCTGGAACCGCGCCGGCGACTTCGATGCCGCCCGGGGAAAGCTTGTCCCCTGGCTGTTGACGATAGCCAGGAATCGAGCCATCGACTACCTGCGATCCACTGCCGGGCAACAACAATCCAACACTTTTGAACTTCTGTCATCCGAAAGGGTCACTTTATTCGTAAATACAGAAGACAGAATGCTCGATCTCGAACAAGCCCGCCGAATCCGCGCCGCGTTCTCGCAACTGAACAAAAATCAGCGCGAGGTGCTCGAGCTCGCTTACTTCGAAGGTCTTTCGCAGTCTGAAATGGCAGAGAAGCTGGGCCAGCCACTCGGTACGATCAAGACTTGGGTTCGCACCGCGCTGACCAACCTGAGAGAGAGTTTTCATGTCGCTTAACAATCTCGACCCGTTGGATCGCGACCTGCTCTACGAGTTGTTTACGCTTGGCTTGCTGGAGCCGGACGAGATGGCCGATGTGCGTACGCTGCTCGAAGCCGGTGACGAGGCAACGATTGAAGGGCTGCGCAAGGCATCTTTGCTCACCAGTTCGCTGGCTTATGTAGCGCCGGAAGCGAAACCTCCCGAACGGCTGCGGCGGCGTTTGCTGCTTGCCGCCGGAGCGAAGGAACGCGGCTTTGGCTGGGGCTGGGTGCTTGGTATGGCAACGGCCTGTATCGTTTTGCTCGTGATCACTTTCAACATACGCCAGGATGTCCAGCGGCGCGAAGGGCAGATTGCCGAGCTTCGCAGCCAGCTCGACGCCAGCGAGAAGCTGGTAGCCCAGTCGAAAGATCTTTACGATTTCCTGCGGCAGCCCTCGACAATTACTGTCAAGTTTGGCGACGGCCAGCCAACGCCTCCACGCGGTCAAGTGTTCATCAATCGAGACCGCGGCGTTCTGCTCTTCGCGGGTAACTTGCCCGTGATGCCGGCCGGCAAAATCTTTGCGATGTGGTTTGTTCCCAAACAAGGCGGTGCGCCCATTCCAGCAGGTCTTTTCCGTGGCGAAAACGGGCAGGGAATTCACTTTCGTCCCGGCATAGTCGATCCGTCGAGTATTGCCGCTATCGCAGTGACTCTTGAGCCGGAAGCCGGTTCCACTTCGCCCACGATGCCGATTTTGTTTGCGGCCCCCGTCCAGTCGGAGTAGATAGCCGACGGTCCAAGCCACGTTTTTGGCTATGAGCCGGAGGGGAAGAAGCTTCGGCAGCGGCGAAATCGATCCTGCCGCCGAACGCTGCGTGAGGGGCTCTTGACCTGAAGCTGGCGTGGCGACTCATGACGAGGTTGGCCCAAGTCGCGGAAATGACGGCTATCCATCTGCGATTTGGTGATCGGCAATCTGGCCCGCTGGTTGCAAAGGTGGCAAAGGTACTGGAGACGTGAGCGATGATCGGGAAGCTGCTTTGGATATTCGCATATCCGATCTCGATGCCCTGAGCGCAATGCAGCCGATCCGCCCGTCTGACATCTCCCTCTCAAACTAAAATTGTCACCGGCCTCAATCGACTGGTAACTACGATCGTGACAATTGCGCCAAAGTTGATGGAGAACTTTTCGCGATGAAATTGAACTTGTCAATTCTGCTACTAACCCTTGCATTCACGACTTCGCTTTGCGCTGCCGCGACAGGCGGCTTCCGCACCGGTCGCGTGGAACTGAAGTCCGCCGGTCAGCTCGCTTTTGCCCCCAATGGAGTGCTTCTCATTGGAGATTCCGGTGCCGCTTCGATTGTCGCTATAGAAACCGGCGACACGAAAAAAGCATCCGTCACCCCCTTCGAAATCAAAGGCATCAATGAGAAGATTGCCGCGATGGTTGGTTCCGCCGCAGACCAGATTCTCATCGCCGATGCCATCGTTAACCCCATCTCGAAAGCCGTTTTTCTGTCTGTCGCTCGTGGTCGTGATCCCGACGCCGCTGCCCTGATCTTTCGGGTGGATCACAAAGGTACCATCACTGAAGTTCCGCTCGGCAATGCGAGCTTCGCTTCCGTCAACCTGCCCGACGCGCCGTCTGCGGCAAGCAAGAACAGCCGTGGCCAATCGCCACGCATGGAATCGATTACCGATCTCGCCTTTGTCGATGGCAAGGTGATTGTCGCCGGATTGTCCAATGAGGAATTTTCCTCCAGCCTCCGCGCCATCCCCTTTCCCTTTTCTAGTGTCGACAAGGCTGCGAGCATCGAAATCTTTCACGGCGCACATGGACGTTTTGAGACCAACGCGCCTGTCCGCACTTTCGTTCCTTTTGAAGTTGCC
Organism: Bryobacter sp.; assembly: GCA_046594355.1. Lineage (GTDB taxonomy): Bacteria > Acidobacteriota > Terriglobia > Bryobacterales > Bryobacteraceae > Bryobacter. The sequence continues at coordinate 1,646 of JBKJSR010000320.1, read as the reverse complement.
GGTGTGCCCTACATTCTGGCTGCTTACACCTGCACGCCGCTGGTCAAAATTCCGGTCTCGGAATTGAAGGCGGGCAATAAAGTGAAGGGCGTCACCATCGCCGAGCTCGGCAACCGGAACCGTCCGCTCGACATGATCGTTTACGGCAAGGCCGGCGCGCAATTCATCCTCATGGCCAATTCGAGCCGTGGCGTAATGAAACTTCCCACCGCCAAGCTCGACAGCTATCCCGGCATCACCGCGCAAACAGAACAGCAGGGCGTGCCTTACGAAACGATCGCTGCGCTCAAGGGCGTGCAGCAACTCGACAAGCTCGACGACAAGTACGCAATGATGCTGATCGACGACGCAGGTTCGCTCGACCTCCGCGCTGTCCTGCTCCCATAGCCGTGCGACTCTTCGCGCTATTGCTGCTTCCGCCGGCCCTTTGCGCGGCTGATACTGTCACGATCCACCGTGAAGGTAGCAGCTTTTGCGTTCAGGGCTGGCGGGCTGCGGCTCCCCCACGGGACGGCTGGTCCCGCCTGTTTCGGGTCTCGGTCCATTCACCGATTGGCGCGCCCCTGCTCGGTGATTACGCTGTGAATGCGGGTGCTTTGTGCTTCAAAGCGCGCTACCCCATTGCGCCCAGTCTCAACGTACATGCCTACTTCGCACCGACTGGTGTGGAACCCGTTACCGCGATTTTCCCCGGCGGCATCGCGATCCACTCCCCATCCACACGGGTAACAAAAATCTATCCGGCCGTCGATCGGGTTCCCGCCAATCTGTTGAAATTTTATCTCTACTTTTCCGCGCCGATGCAGCGTGGTCAGGTTTGGCGTCACCTTCGCTTACTCAACGGCAAGGGCAACGCCGTCGATCTTCCTTTTCTCGAAATCGATCAGGAACTCTGGGATCCGGAGCATCGCCGGCTGACGATCCTCTTTGATCCGGGCCGCATCAAACGCGGAGTTCTGCCTCGCGAGGCAGATGGCACGGCGCTCGTTTCTGGTGAGGCATATACGCTGATCGTCGATGCGTCCTGGCCCGATGCTTCCGGGCAGTTGCTCATCGCCACACACCGTCAGCGCTTCACTGTTACCGCAGAAGACCGCACTCCAATCGACCCCGCAAAGTGGCAGCTCACTCTGCCCACTCCCGCAACGCGCCAGCCGCTTGAGATCCAGTTTGGTGAAGCGCTCGATCAGGCGCTCGCGCAACGGTTGATTGTTTTCCCCATGCCCGGCGAGCTCCGCTTGCATCCTTCCGCAATCGGCCTCAGTTTCACGCCCGCCGAGCCCTGGGCGGCGGCTCGCTTTGAGATCGGCATCGATGCGACTCTAGAAGATCTGGCTGGCAACAAAGTACTGCGCGCTTTTGACGTCGATGTCTTTGATGCCATCACGCAGCGTCCCCGCTCGAATCTCTATCGCCTACCGGTGATTCTGCGCCGCTAGTACCGCGACCGCTGAAACGCGTTGGTATGTCGGCAGCCGATTACGCTGCCTCCGGGATGCCGAGATGGGATGAGACCTATAGGTGGCCGGTTCCAAGCGGGATGCGATAAGCTCCCGGTATTAAACGCACTGGAAGTGCAGAAAGGAACCGGCCGGTGAAGAAGAATATCACCGTCGAAGCAAAGGAAGGAAGACCGACCAAGAAAA
>JBKJSR010000315.1:0-2524 GCA_046594355.1 Bryobacter sp. | reverse complement strand
GACAGGCCGATCTCGTCGAAGTCCACCGCCAACTCTATCCGCCGCCCATTCCCCAGCGCCAGCGTGAATCCGCTGCCCCGTTCCTTCTCCTCCTCCTCCACTCGCACCGGCACCAGTCTTTGCCGCCTCTTGGAAATCTCGCAACCCCCGCGAGATTTCCACATTCCCACCGCCCCGGCGGCTTGTCCCCTAACCAATCAAAACCAAGAAAGGAAGTCGCCGCTGCGCGGCTCCGTATTCATTCCCCTTTTTCATGACCTTCGCACCCTCGCGGCGCAAAACCGATTTCATGCTCATCCTTCGATTGGAAAATGCTGGCTGGACGGGCACGCCCACCGTTTCAGCCGACGCAAGCCCAAGGCGCTGAAGAAAGAAGAGAACGAATCCTGAGCCTGTGGAAATGCCGTGGGTGGAAAACGCCGCTGCGGCGTTTTCCACCCACTTGGAAATCGTCGGGCGATTCCCACATTTCCACAGGCACGAACCCGATATGATGACATATATTTCATGAGATCCAGACCCAATAGAATGTCACCCATGTCCCTGAATGGACCAAAAGGCTCCACTCTCATGTCGCCCCCCCTCCATCGCCACAACCGCAACGCCCATGACGGCCTGCGGCGAATTACCATTGCCTTGACCTTTGTTTTTTGAAGCTGGGCAGGAAACATTTCCAGCCTCTTGCGATCTATCGAATAGAGGTTGAAAAATGAAAGCACTGGTTTATAAAGGGCCTCGGGAAGTATCCGTAGACAAGGTTCCCGACGCGGAAATCGAGCAACCGACGGATGTACTCGTGGAAGTTCAGACTACTAACATTTGCGGTTCCGACTTACACATGTATGAAGGACGAACGAACGTCGAAAAGGGAAAAGTTCTCGGCCATGAAACGATGGGCATTGTGCGCGAAATCGGCAAAGCTGTTTATTCGGTAAAAGTCGGTGACTATGTCTGCTTGCCCTTCAACATTGGTTGTGGTTTTTGCAAAAATTGCGAACGGGGATTAACCGGATACTGCCTAACTGCATATCCAGGCTTTGCGGGTGCCGCCTACGGCTTTGCCGGCATGGGTCCCTACAGCGGGGGTCAGGCTGAATATTTGCGCGTTCCTTTCGCGGATTTCAATTGCCTCAAACTTCCCGAAGACGCTGCCGAACGCCAAAACGATTACGTCATGCTGTCGGATATTTTCCCCACCGGTTGGCATGCTACGAGGCTGGCCGGCCTCAAACCGGGCGACTCGATCGTCATCTACGGGGCCGGTCCCGTGGGCTTGATGGCAGTGATGTCGGCTTCCTTGCAGGGAGCTTCGAAAATCATGGTCGTCGACGATAAACCCGATCGCCTCAAGCTCGCCGCGGAAATGGGCGCAATCACGATAGACCATTCGATAGCAGATCCTGTTGGTCAAATTCTGGAGCATACAGACGGCTTGGGCGCGAGTTGCGGCTGCGAAGCCGTAGGCTATCAATGTACCGACCGGCATGGCCACGAAGTTCCAAATCTTACGATGAATAACCTGGTGAAATCGGTTGCCGCCACGGGCGGTATCGGTGTTGTCGGTGTCTTTATTCCCCAAGATCCAGGCGCGAAAGACGCCTTGGCGAAACAGGGTGCAATCGCCTTCGACTTTGGAGCCATGTGGTTTAAAGGACAAAAACTTTCTACCGGCCAGGCCAACGTCAAAGCTTACAATCGCAATCTTTGCGCTCTGATACAATCCGGCAAGGCAAAGCCTTCGCAAATCATCTCGCACGAATTGCCTCTCGGCAAGGCACCCGAAGCCTATAAGAATTTCGATGAGCGATTGCCGGGCTGGACCAAAGTAGTGCTCAAACCCGCGGCCTGAAGCTGCCTATGTCGGAGGCGAGACCCACCAGCAAGCGCTTGGCGAAGCTCCCTTACTCACCACCAATCAGGGCGTAGCCCTTTCCGGCAATTAGAACTCTCTTAAGGCGGGAAGACTCAGTCCTACCCTGCTCCAAAACTTCATTCTGCGGTAGAAGATATCTCATTTCAATCATGAATGTCGATGAGCCTCCTCGTTCGATCCAGCGATATAAAACGCACCCACTGCCACCGAAAGCCGATCGTGGCGCGAAGAAATTCCTAATTGCCAAAACTCCGTATTGGCCACCTTTATGCTCTTCCGGTTGCTCAGAATGCTCCGTGCGTCAATCGACGAGATGCCCCGTCCGTAATCCGCATGCAGCGTAACAGGCAGACGCCGAAACGGCGTAATAGCCGCACTCAGTTTCGGCTGAAATCGCCCGCTACTCTCCACAGCGCTGTTCATCGGCTGCACTCGGTCCTTCACGTCAAACCGGAAAATATCATAGCGCAACCCAGCCCCACAAATCAGCCGCTTCGCCAGCAAACTCATATCCTCCTACACATAGCCCGCCCGATTGCTCACCTCGGCATTCGCCCGCGTCGTCACGCCTTGCGGGTCGCGTCCAATCCTGGGGTACAGACCCACATTGATCTGATTGTCGTGAAAGTTTCCACCCGCCGTCATGTAACT
>JBKJSR010000289.1:0-6509 GCA_046594355.1 Bryobacter sp. | reverse complement strand
GCGACAACCTGCTTTGCTCATGTTCCGCAAGCGCGCGATCTCGATGCCGTGCAGATCATTCTCAGCGATCCGCACTACTGGGGCGGCATACGAAAACAGAAGCAGTTGAGTGAGCTTTGTGAAGTGCTGGGAATGGGGCTTTCCATGCATTCCAACAATCACCTTGGCGTCAGCATGATGACGATGGCGCATGCCGCATGTGCTTCGCCGCACCTCACCCATGCCTGTGATACACACTACCCGTGGCAAACCGAAGTGGATGAAGTGATCGTGGGTGGCCGCGTGAAGTTTACCAATGGCACGGTGCCGATTGGAGATAAGCCGGGCTTGGGCGTGACGCTCGATTACGATCAGGTTGCGCGCGGTGTGGAACGCTACGAGAAGCTGTCCTTCCGCAAGCGTGACGATGAAGCTGAAATGCAGAAGCACGTCGATCCGAACTGGAAGCGTGTCCTGCCGCGCTGGTAGCGCATGCGGATTACATTTCTTTATCCCGAAGATCGGGAAGACTTCGCACAGAAAGCTCTCGCAAGGCTGGCGCGATTGAGCGAAGTCGATGTTGCCACTGTTGCCATCGGACGCGGCAATCTCCCCCAAGACCTGCGCGATGCCTGTGAAGGCGGCGAGCCGATCGTGTTGGCCCTCTCGAGCGACCTAATTAGTCATGAGACCGGTTCCGTGCGGGAGCTTTGGGCACCGCTGTTGCGTCGCGTGGAAGCCAGCGGGGCACAAAATATTGGGATCATCCTAGTCGATGAAGTGGTGCTGCCACCACTGCTTCTGCGGGCGCGCCGGACGCAAGCAAAAGATTCGTTGCGGGCGCTGGAGTCGTGGGCAATTGCGTGGAGCCTGCCCAATCGGGAGACCAGTGGGCCGGTGCCGCACCCGGTGGATGGCATGGATGAAGACCTGCTTGAGTTGCTGCTACAGCGCCTTGTGGATGAGAGCGCTTCGCTGAAGCTGTCTTGTTCCTGCGCGTGTACCCGCACTCGTTACGCCGCGGACTTCGCCTTGTGCGCAGAGCCATATTTTGAGGCAGTGCAATCCCTGTATGTACCTCATCGTGTAGCAGCTTTGAGAGACGCCGTCGTGAAGCAAATCGCCGCTGCGGGAAGAACGTTGTGGATACTCGATGGCTATGAAGGCCCCTTGCCGGACCGGCCGGAGTTTGCCTCGATCCTGGTGCTCGGTGAGACGGGCGGTATTGCGATTCCAGCCGCAGGTCTTGAGGCAGTTGCGATGGACATGGACGAGGTGCTTGAGCGGTCGCTTCAGTTGCTTCCACTGATTCCAAACGTTGCGGGAATCGAGTTGCCATTTTCCACTTTTGAATTGGAAGAACTACTTCCCGCGCTCTTTGAGAATCACTGGATTCTGGCCGAGAGGCTGGCTCGCAAAGCTGGTGTTTTCTTCCGCGTGAATCATCGGGTGGAAGAAGCAATCTGGCTTTACGAGGAGCTTAAAAGGCAAGCGGAGCAGCATGGGCAGGCAGCTTGCGTCGAGGATTGCGACAACGAACTTTACTGGCTGCGAGCCGGTGGGAATCGCAAGGTGCAAGGCTTGCATGCGGAACAGGGCAGCTTCGAATTTTAACTCGCGTCACACGCGATACACTTTCGGAAGGTGCGAAAACTAAGATCTCTCGACTGGTTCGATTCCCGCGAATACTATTCCTTCGCGCGCCGTTCGACGCTGCGGGCGCAAGGCCTGACCCGCGCAATGACTGAGGGCAAGGCTGTGATCGGAATCTGCAATACCGCTTCCGATCTGAACCCCTGCAACAGACATCTCACTCAGGTTGCCGAAGCCGTGAAACGCGGCGTGTGGGCTGCCGGCGGGTTTCCTTGTGAATTTCCCGTCATCAGCCTTGGCGAGATGTTTTTGAAACCGACGGCCATGCTTTATCGCAATCTCATGAGCATGGATGTGGAAGAAATGATCCGCGCAAATCCGGTGGATGCAGTTGTGTTGCTCGGTGGGTGCGACAAGACCATTCCCGCGCTTTTGATGGGCGCGGCCAGCGCGAATGTTCCGGCGATTGTAGTGCCCGGTGGACCGATGCTATCGGGGACCTTTCGCGGAAAGACTCTGGGCAGCGGTACCGATGGGCGCAAGTACTTTGATCTTTATCGGGCCGGAAAATTGGACGATGAAGACATGCAGGAACTCGAGTGCGGCATTGCACGTTCACCGGGGCATTGCATGGTGATGGGTACGGCATCCTCGATGGCGTTGGTTGCTGAGGCATTGGGTATGACGCTACCAGGCGCAGCGGCATGGCCGGCTGTGGATGCGCGCCGCATGGCCATCGCAGAACAGAGCGGGACTAGAGCGGTGGCGATGGCGGTCGAGGGGCCGACTCCGGCCGAAGTGATGACCAGGGCCGCATTTTTGAATGCGATCACGGCTTTGATGTCGGCGGGAGCATCGACGAACGCAGTCGTACATCTGCTCGCGATCGCGGGAAGACTTGGCGTTCCGCTCATCCTCGACGACTTTGAATTGATCTCGTCGCAATCGCCATTGCTGGTCGATCTAATGCCGCATGGACAGTTTCTGATGGAGGACTTCGCCTATGCGGGCGGAGCGCAGACGCTGCTTCAGCAGCTTCTCCCGCTGCTACATCCCGATGCGCTCACCGTGAATGGCCAGAGCATCGGAGAACAGATCCGGAGTTATGAGGGGCACGATCAAATTGTGATTCGCCCGCTCGATCAGCCTCTCGCGGCAGATGGCGGCATCAAGGTATTGCGCGGAAATCTTGCTCCCGATGGGGCGCTCATCAAGACCAGCGCCGCTTCGGAGAGACTGCTGGTCAGCCGCGGCCGTGCGATCGTGTTTGAGAGCAAGGAAGAGATGCTCGCGAAGGTCAACGACGAATCGTTTGCAGTTGAGCCCGACAATGTTCTGGTGCTGCGCAATGCCGGGCCACACGGAGCGCCGGGCTTTCCGGAATGGGGTCACATTCCACTTCCGAAGTCGCTGATGGCGCGGGGCATCGACGATGTGGTCCGGATCTCGGATGCACGAATGTCGGGGACGAGTTTCGGTACCGTCGTGCTGCATGTAAGCCCGGAAGCGGCAATTGGCGGCCCGCTCGGGACGGTGCAAAACGGCGATACGATTGCTCTCAATATCCACGAACGAAGTCTCACGCTCGAGATCGCCGGGCCGGAGTTACAGCGGCGTATGGAAAGCTTTGAAGCCCGCAAGCCGCATTACACGCGAGGCTACGGCAAACTGTTTTTGGACCATGTCGAACAAGCTCATCTTGGATGCGATTTCGACTTTCTCAAATTTGAAAAATGATGAAGCGCGGGCTGATTTTGGCGGCCATCCTTGTGGCATTTCTGATTGCCAACCGGGCGGCTTTTGAAGGTTACTTCTCCGACGACGATCTCGACAACCTCAGTTGGGCCACCATCGCGGGTAGCGATTCGTTCTGGAAAGAACTAGTCAGCCCCGTATTTTCCGCAACCAACACGAGGCCCACGGGCGGGCTTTTCTATCGCTACACTGGCCTGAGCTTTGGACTTCAGTTCTCCCGCTACATTCCATTTCTATTCGCGATTCATCTTATGAACGCCGCACTGCTTTTCTGGATTGCGCGGCGCAAAGGCGCGGGTGAATTAGCTGCGGGTGCAGCCTCTGTTTTCTTTCTCTTTCATGCAGCGCTGCTCGAAGCATGGTGGAAGCCGATGTACATATTCGATCTGCTGGCCGCAACTTTCTGTCTGGTCACCTGGCTGTTGTTCTCAACACGCTACTGGCCGGCGGCCTTGATCACTTTCTGGTTTGCCTACAAGTCTAAGGAGGTAGCAATATTTTTTCCGGTAGTGCTCGCGCTCGACCACTGGAAGCGGGCGATACCCTTCTTTCTCATCAGCGCGAGCTTCGGACTGCAAGCACTCCTGGTCAACTCAAAAAGAGATACGGTTTACACTTTGCGCTTCACCCCGCAAGCGCTAATGACGACGATTCCGTTCTACTTGAAACAAGCGGTGTTGAATAAGCTGGGAGCCTTGTTGCTTGCACCACTGGTGTATCTGTGCAGGTCAAGGGAATTCGCAAAAGGCATGCTGGGAAGCGTTGCATTGATGCTTCCGTTGCTCTTCCTGCCAGCGCGGCTCTTTAGCGTTTACCTCTATGTGCCATTGCTTCCGCTGGTTGTTGCGCTCGCGTTTTTATTTGATCGCGTACCAAGGCCGTTGCTGGGTATTGGACTGGCGTTGTTTCTCGGACTCGATTATCAAGTGCTTCGCGAAAAGAGAAAATCGGAACTGGCCTTGGGCCACGAATCGCGGGCTTATGTGGAACAGCTCAGCAGCGCACACGAACGTTCGCCACTGGCGGCAACCGCGTTCTACGAGAATGCTCCGGTCGGCTTGCAACTGCACGGCATGCGTGGCGCGCTGCGCTTGATCACAAAGAATCCAGGCGCACGAGTACTTGATCCAGAGAAGGAAAGTTCGCGGCTCGAAGCGATAAACCATGAGTTGCCTACGATCTCATGGTTCCGGCCCAAACACCGGCTCTCGATCATTCCGCACCAGTATGGGGAGGCCAAGTTAAGCGCGATTGACTTTGGGGTAGCTGCTTCAGCGTGGCAATTGAAATCTGGCTGGTACGACCGTGAAGGAGGCTTTCGCTGGGCTTCGCCTGAGGCTAAGCTCATGCTGAATGCCTCACCGCAAGCCCGGAAACTGCGGGTTCGTTTCAACATCGGCAGCACCATCATTCAAGCGATCCAGAGCATTGAAGTGAAGGTGCTAATGGAGGGGGTTGAGATTGGTTCCAGCAAGTTCGAGACACCTGGCACTCCCGCAGTGGATTACCCGCTGAACAGGCAATTTGCCGGCTCGGTGGAAGTGACGATTCTTTCGAGCCCCGGCTACTTTGCACCTGGTGACGATCGCAAGTTTGGTGTTGCTTTGATAGCCATTGGGCTCGAGCCGTGAGCCACCTCCTTGTTCGCTAAGCTCAAGCTTATGCGCCTGTTGTTTTTGACCCTTCTTACCTTGAGTGCCATGGCGGAGACTGTCTCGCTCAATGGTAAAAAAATCTACTATACGGATTCCGGCTCGGGGCCACAGAGTTTGATGCTGATCCATGGCTGGGCCTGCGATCACAGCTTCTTTGAAGGGCAATGGAATGATTTGTCGAAAAATTATCGCGTCATTGCACTCGATCTTCCGGGACACGGCCAATCCGAAATGGCAACCGCACTCACGATGGAAGGCTTTGCCATGGCCGTTAGTGCTGTCCTCAGCGCTGCAAAGGTGGACAAGCCAATACTGATCGGGCATTCGATGGGAGCAACAGTGGCGAGAGAGCATGCCAGGCGCAATCCAAACGTCGCACGCGCACTGATATTTCTCGATGGTTCGATCTTCCAATTGCCTCCCATCGAAGCGGATCGCGAACGCTGGTCGGAAACGATCAGTAGCATGGCGAAGAGTTTTGGACCCGCCAACGAGAAGCAAGTAAGGGAACGTAACATCAGCGTGTTCCTGTCCAATATGTATGCCGAATCCACGCCGCGCGAATTCAGAATGACGGTCTTGCGAAAAATTCTGGCAACAGCACCGGAAACTGCCCAAAGCGCAATGCAGAGCATGGCCGATTTGAAGCTATGGAGGGAAGACGTCTTGCAGATTCCGGTACTCGCTTTAAGAGCGGGACAGAGGCCTCCCCCGAACGAGGCGGCTTATCTCAAAACACTCTTTCCGCAGTTACAATATAAGTTCTTGCCTGGAGTCAGCCACTTCCTCATGCTCGAGAAACCGGCGGAAGTGAACGCGGAAATCCGGGCATTTTTGAAAGGAAACAAATTCTGATGTCAATTTTGATTCGTTGGGTCATCAGCGCAATAGCGCTCTACATCGTTACCCAGATCGTACCCGGAGTTAGGGTGGACTCAATTCAAGCCACACTCATTGCGGCCTTGGTAATTGGCCTGGTAAACGCAACACTTGGCTCGTTGCTCAAATTGCTGACCCTTCCCTTGGGCTGTTTAACCCTGGGCATCTCCGGGCTGATCATCAATGCTCTGATGTTTTTGCTGGCGGACTATTTTGTGAGCGGCTTTCATGTGGATGGATTTCTTCCCGCATTTCTAGGATCCATCGTCATGTCGCTGGTTGGAGGCGGCCTCGACTTCCTGCTGAACAAGTTCACGAATGGCGCAGACGACCGGAAGTCTTAGGACTTAGAGCTCTTTGATACGAATGGCACGGAACTCGACGCGGGTTCCGTGCCCCAGAAATCCGATGTGGCCGGACTTGCGTGCGAGGCCTGGATGCTGCTTGAGGAGCGCTTCGTCTTTCACCGTATCGAGGTCGGCGTCGGTGATCACTACGCCGTTGAGAGTGACCTTGATTTTCCGGCCCCTGGCTTCAATTTCGTAAGTGTTCCAGGCGCCATCGCGCTTCACATGGCCGCTCTTGGCTGCGAATACCTGGTAGACGGAACCCGTCATTTGAGCGGGCTTGAGTCCGGCACCCTTTTTG
>JBKJSR010000226.1:0-3712 GCA_046594355.1 Bryobacter sp. | reverse complement strand
GAGCACCCTGTTCGGCCGGGACGACGCCAGGAGCCAAAGGTGCGAGAAATGTAAATTTGCGCTGGCCACCGAGGGGCAGCTCACTCACTTGCTTTGCCTGCATGGTGTTGCCGAGGGCAGTAGTTTCGGTCTGTAGCAGCGGAGCTGTGGAGGTGATTTCGATCGACTGCGTCATTTCACCGACAGTCAATTGGAGATTGACGCCGACACGGTCGCCACCACTCAACTGAATGTCTTTCTGGATGGCTTTGCGGAAGCCCGCAGCCTGCACTTCAAGTGTGTACGTGCCGGTTTTAAGGAGCGAGCGAATGTAGGTACCGCTCGAATCGGAGACGGCATTGAAACGGACTCCAGTGGCCTGTTCCGTGATTGTGATTTTGGCTCCGGCAATCACGGCACCGGTTCCATCGGTAACTGTTCCGGTGATCGCACCCAAGTCGCGTTGGGCGAAGAGCGATCCGGCAAAAATAGATGCTGTCAGTAGCAACAGGGACAGGCTTTTGTTCATAAACTTCCTCATTTTGGGAATACCCCAGCCAGGCCGGAAGACCTGACATTCGTTCTGCTATATTTTCAAATATCGAATGACAAGTCAAGCCATATCGATCTACGTTGCGATGTTCTTAATGTGCTGCGCCGGAGCAATTTCAGCGTCCGCTCCGCAATGGATCGATGTTGCTTCCCAATGGGGACTGGCCAGAGAAAGCGTTTATGGGACTGACGATGCAACTCGATACTTGATCGAAACCACCGGAACCGGCGCGGCAATCTTCGACTTCAACGGCGACGGCAAGAATGATTTGCTGGTTTTGAACGGTACGAGGATCGGCGCAGGATCAGCGCCGTCGCCCATGCTTTATCGCAATGAAGGCAGAGGCAAATTTCAGGAGCGGGCGAAAGAGTCGGGGCTCGGCCCGGGCGGCTGGGCACAAGCTGCTTGTGCGGCCGACATCGACAACGACGGGGATGCCGACCTATTCATCACTTATTACGGATCGAATCGCCTGTACCGCAATGATGGCGGAACTTTCGAGGATGTGACAGCCAAAGCTGGGCTACCCGTAAGCGGGGGGCGCTGGGGTTCGGGATGCGCCCTCCTCGACTATGATCGCGACGGACGCCTCGATATTTTTGTCGCCAATTATGTGGACATCCAACTGGATCGAAGCCCCAAGCCGGGATCGATGCCGGAGTGTATCTGGAAGGAGACGCCGGTGGCCTGCGGGCCACGCGGCTTGCCAATGGCGAAGAATATTCTTTACCACCAGTTGCCGGATGGGCGATTCGAGGACGTCTCGGCCAAGGCAGGCATCTTGAAGCCCGGCGGAAGATACGGGCTTGGCGTTGCGGTCGCGGACTTTAACAACGATGGCTGGCCCGATATCTATGTGGCATGCGATCAAACGCCAAGTCTGCTTTACCAGAACCTGCGCAACGGCACTTTTCGCAATACGGCCATGGAGGCAGGAGTCGCTTACGACGCGAATGGGAGGGCGCAGGCCGGGATGGGAGTTGCGGTTGCCGACTTTGACGGCAATGGTTTTCTCGATATCGCCAAGACAAATTTCTCTGGGGATCTACCTTCGCTGTACCTCAACGAGGATGGTGAATTTTTTCGCGATACGGCCGAGGCGGCAGGACTTGGAAGGCATCAGCTACTGGGTTGGGGCGTGGCCTTTGTGGATGTCGATGAGGATGGGCGACCCGATTTGCTCATGGCTAACGGGCATGTGTATCCGGAAGTAGATCGGGCAAAGGCGGGCGAGAGCTACCGGCAGCCCACGCTGCTTTATCACAATGCAGGGGCGGGAAAATTTGAAGACTGGAGCGGCTTGTCAGGCGTTGCACTGACGCAGCCCAAGAGTTCGCGCGGACTTGCAATCGGAGATCTCGATGGCGATGGGCGGCCGGAAATTGTGATTGTCAACAGGAACGCAGCGCCCACTGTGTTGCGTCAGGAAGGGGCACGGGGCAATTGGCTGCGCGTGGTGTTAAAGGGTACCCGCTCGAATCGATCGGCGATCGGAGCGCGTGTAACGGTAGCCGCCGGAGGCCAGCGGCACATTGCAGAATTGAGCAGCGGCGGAAGCTACTATTCCCAACACGAGCACGCACTTTACTTTGGCCTTGGCGCTGCTTCGCAAGTAGGGCAGGTTTCCGTCCGCTGGCCGAACGGTGTGACGGAGAATTGGAAGTCGATCTCTGCCGGCCAGACCTTGTTGCTGGTGGAAGGCTCTGCGCGCAAGTGACTAGATCGGGACGCCGAGCTCGTCCCACGTGAGCACCTTGCCCTGGCGGCAGACCTCGTTGCCGAGGATGGCCGTGAGCGCGGCGGTGGCCCCGATCGTGACGTCTGAAGGGGACTTGGTTCCCTTTACGATCGCATCGTAAAAGGCTGTCGTGTGGGCATCGGGGTTCTCCTGCACCTTGGGCGACAAGACGGATTGCTGCGTGCCATCGATCGAATACAGGTTGTAGCTGCTCATCAATTCGACAGATCCCTTGCTGCCGTATACATGGATGTACTGGTTGCCCGCCGGCATGTTGCGCGGGTGAAAAACGAGCTGCGTGAACGATAGCTTTACCCCATTCGGATACTCGTAGGTGATGCTCTGGTTGTCGTAGATATCGCGGCCCGTGGGTTGGTTTTTGTGAAGCTGGATACCTCCGAAACCGGCGGCACGGCTGGGGTGTTGGCCAATCACCCAGTTGCAGGCGTCGAGGTTATGAACCGATTGCTCCACCAGATAGCCGCCGGACTTGGCGTAGTTGAAATACCAGTCGCCGGAGGGGCCGTTGTAGTCGAGGTCGGCGGTGGCATGGCGCTGCGCTTTGACGAAGAGAATATCGCCGATGATGCCGTCGTGGATCTGCTGCACCGCGCTGCGAATCTGGATCATCGAGCGTAGCTGCTGGCCGGACTGGAAGACGCGCTTGGTAGCTTTCGCCACAGCCAGGAGTTCGCGAAGATCGGCGGCGGTGGTGGCAATGGGCTTCTCGCAATAGACATGCTTGCCCGCCTTGAGCGCGGCGATCGCCATCTCGGCGTGCAAGTAGGGAGGCGTCGCGATGAAGACGGCATCGATGTCTTTGCGGTCGAGGATCTTGCGCCAGTCGGTAGTGGTGGAGGGGTTGTCCTTGGCGGCTGAAGTGGCAGCCTTGTCGAGGCGATCGGGTTTGTTGTCGCAAATCATCGCGACACGCGCGTTCGACTGGTTGAGGATGCTTGAGAGCAGAAAGGAGCCTCGATTGCCAACGCCGATGATGGCGGTTGCAACTTGATTGCCGGGACTGGTCTGGGCAAGCAGTGTAGAGGAAGTGGCAAGAAAGATTCTTCGGTTCATGGTTGTAGTCCTTGTTGAAATTGCAGTCCGCGCACAACGGTTTCGATGTAAATCCGGGCGCGCAGTGCGAGTTGGTCGATTGCGCTTGGGTCGCTCGGTCTAGGTAGCAGCGGTTCGAAAATATTCTCGAAAGTGAGTGGCATCGTCAGGCCGGTTTGGAGCACGGGGGCGAACAGTTTGTAATGATCGATTTCGCCAAAGCCGGGCCCGCAGTCTTCGTCTTTGGGAGTGTTGCGGTGGTCCTTGATATTGAAGGCGCGGATATGTTGCCAGCATGTTTGTATGTCGGCGATTGGGTCCTGATTTTCGTAGTCCAGGACGTTGCCCGCGTCATAGCAGATCCTGATGGCCAAGTGCCCAATCTGCTC
>JBKJSR010000175.1:0-11215 GCA_046594355.1 Bryobacter sp. | reverse complement strand
GTGCTTTGGTAGACGGGAGAGATCGCGAAAGGAGTTTTCGAATTACGGCTCAAACTTCAACTAAGGCACCACCTCCACAATCAGATCGAAATACTCTCCATATCGCTTCCCGTCAAGAGTGATATCGAAAGTCACAAGCTGCACTCCCAAACGCGCTTCCGCACCTGCTGTCAAGTTCACTCGAAACACTCCCCGTGCCTCGGCCGCCAATTCACCCTGCAACACTTCCGGCGTCGCGCTCACCCCTGCCGGGGTCCTCACCTCGACCCGGTGCCGCTGGCCCGCTGTTCTGAAATTCCGCACATGCAGATCAAACTCGCTGCTTCCTCCGCGCACCAGGCGAATCCGGTACGGCTCCGCCCTCACCCAAAAGGGGTCATACCAATATTGATAGTCCTTGTCGCTCGCTAGCCCACGGAATGCGTCCCGAATATCGTAAGACCACTGGCGGTAGCGTTCTATCATCCCCGCCGGTTGATCCATCACATAGGAATGCCCTCCCAGCAGTAGATCCGGCGCAATCCGCTTCAGATACTCCGCCCCGTAAATATAACCCTCCTCAAAAATACTCGAATTCCTTGCCACCACTGCTTCATGTCCACTCTGCTTTGGGTCTCGAGGATCCCCAAACAGGTTATCCCCGGTAAACACAACCTTCTTGCCATCAATTACTCCACGCACCGCTAAAGCAAATTCTGTCTGCCCTGGCATCCAGTCGATTGTAAATCGATATCCCTCCCAATCCAGACTCTCTCCCGGCTTGAAACTACGGTCCACCTTCACTGAATTGAGTCCTTGCGGATAAGCCCATACAGCCGCCGCATAATCGTAGCGCTCCGGCCTTTCCATCTTGTCCACCATATTGTCGAGCGCCCACACCTTCACCCCCCACTTCTCCCTCAAATGCCGCGTATTCAGCATGTGGTCTCCATGCATGTGCGACACGATACAGGCATCGATCGACTTAAGCCCCAGTTTTTCCCGCATCCGCTCCAGCGTGCGGTCGAGGAATTGTGCTTCAACCAGCCCGCAATCCACCAGCAAGCCCTTGCCGCTCTCCGCCAGGATCAGATAAAAATTGACCCCATAATTCGGACCCTTGAACTTATACACATGCGGCAGCACCTGCCACACATGCGGAATTTCGGTTGGCTTCGAAGTGCGGTCCTGATCCGCACCCGCATAACGGAACACCGGATACCCGCGCACATACAGCGGCTCAAACGCCCGCAGCTTCTTCTGCAATTCAGCCAGTTGCACCCGCCCATCCCGGATCATCGGTCCATGCGACGGCGCAACCAGGACAGGATCAAACTGCTCGATCAATGCCGCCGACTCTACCAGCGGAAAAATTCCCGCCGCAAATCCGTAATCCCACTCCGTATCAAACCACGTATGCATCCGCGCCCCGTCCACAATCAGGTCCCCCACAAACGCCACCCATCCTGTTGGCGTCTTCACCAGATAACTCATCGCCCCAGGGCTATTACCCTTGGTCTCGACGCAATGAAACTGCAACCCGCCCCATTCAAAATCATCCATCTTCGCAAAGCCCCGGTCCACGGCAATCCGTTCTCTCGGCACCCGCAAATAACTTGCCCCATGCACCGCAAAACGATCCGCGAGCGACGCCTTCATCTTCCGGAACGCCATCGGGTTCTCAAAGAATTCCCGCTCCGCCTCCGGCACCGCCACCTTTACGTTCCAGTCCTTCAACTTCGCGGCGCCTTGCACCTGCTCGCGATGATGGTGCGTGAACAACACCCACTCCAGTTGTTTCACTCCGATCTTCGGCAACTCCGCCAGCACCCCTCCATCCCCCACATCGATCAGCATCGCCCGCTCCCCCTGCCGGATCACATACACGTTAGCCGTATCGGTATAAACATAAACTTCCGCTCCGGCTCCTAAATCCCCAATCTTGCGCAGGCCGCTCTGTCCCCACAGGCCGGCGCAAACAAGCAGGCTCATCAGCATTTTCATAGACCCCATCTTAGCCGCGATACAATCGCACGCAAAGCCCATGCGCACACTACTTTTGATTTTGGCCCTCGCAACTACCCTCTACGCCCAGTCTCCCTTCGCCCTCAAACCCAACGACCGCGTTGTTTTCTTCGGCGATTCCATCACCGACCAGCGCCTTTACACCACCTTCGCCGAAACCTATGTCGTCACGCGCTTCCCTCAGTCGAACATCACTTTCACACACTCCGGCTGGGGCGGCGACCGTGTCTCGGGCGGTAGCGGCGGTCCCGTGGATGTCCGTCTCTGGCGCGATGTCCTCCCCTACAATCCAACTGTCGTCACGATCATGCTCGGCATGAACGACGCCCGCTACCGCGCTTTCGACCAGACCATCTTCGACGACTTTGACAAAGGCATGCGCCACATCGTCGCCATCCTCAAGCGCCAGCTTCCCTCCGCCAGCATCACTTTGATCCAACCCTCCCCTTACGACGATGTCACTCGCGCTCCCCTCTTTGAGGGCGGCTACAACAACGTCCTTCGCCGCTATAGCGATTTCCTCAAAGACCTCGCTACCACTGAGAAGTTGCAAGTCGCCGACCTGAACACCTCTGTAGTCGCCGCGCTCACCAAGGCCAACACACTCAATCCCGCCGATGCCGCCAAGCTCATTCCCGACCGTGTTCACCCCGGCCCAGCCGGCCACCTCCTCATGGCCAAAGCCCTGCTCGAAGACTGGCATGCGCCCGCCCTCGTCTCTGAGGTTGAAATCGAGGCCTCACGCAAGTCCGTCTCCGTCCAGCGCAACACCCGGATCACCGAGCTCACTTCCAGCGCCAAGTCCATCTCCTGGCTCCAGCTCGATCAGTCGCTCCCCATGCCAGTCGACGCAAAAGACCCTCATACCGCGCTCGCAGTCCAATCCTCCAACTTCCACGAAGCTCTCAACCGGCAAAGCCTGAAGCTCGCCCGCCTCACGCCCGGCACCTACACGCTGACCATCGACGCCCAGCCCGTCGGCGGCTTCACTGCGGAGCAACTCGCATCGGGAATCAACCTCGCCACGCTTCCCACGCCGATGGTCCAACAAGCCACCCGCGTTCATGCGCTCACACTGCAACACACTGCGATCCACAACCTGCGCTGGCGTCAGGTGCAAGTGCCACTTGAAAAGACCAATACACCGGAACTGCTCAATGCCCTCAAAGCCCTCGACGAACTCGAAGCAACCATCGTCAAGGAGCAGCGCGCCACCGCCCAGCCGCTCCCCCGCCGCTACGAGCTCACTCTCAATTAGCCACGTATCTGCGTCACCAGATAGTCCACTACCCGCTCAAACGGATCAAAGCCAAAGGCCTGCCCTATGGGTGCCCGAAGATTTGAATTTGCATTCACGTCGTAGAAAATCAGCCGCCCATCGGCAGCTTCCAGATACTCGATCCCGCCCACATCGAGGTGACCCGCAGCCGCAATCCGCTCCCCGCTCGCTATCGCCGCCGCAGGCACTTCCGGGTAAGGATAAAACTCCACCGGCTTCACGGGCACAGCCTGCGGAATCTCACATAGCGATACCCCGTCGCCATCGGGATTACAAGCTTCCGAAGGGCAAAGGTTAAACGCTCCATGCGAAACCACCCGCATCGCATAAAGCAGCTTCCCGCCAAGAAACTCCATCCTTACGATGCCCCGCGCCGCATCCACCTCAAAATACTCCTGTAGCAACAGCAAATTGTCCGGCTGCCACAATTCCGGTTGATCATTCAACAAGCGCAACAACTCATCCGGCGATTGCAGCAAAAACATCCGCGCCCCGCTGCCTCCCTGTTCCGGCTTAAGTAGCGCAGGCCACCCAACTTTCCACGCCGCAATCGCCGCCTCCGCGTCGTTAAAGGCCAGCGTGCGCGGATGAGCAATCCCCAGCCCCTGCATCAACGCCGCCTGCTCCGTCTTGCGCAATTCCAGCGCAAACGCCTGGGTCCCGTTCAATACCCGCGCCCCGCCAAGTTCGAGCGATCGCATCAGCGACAGCGCAAACGGTACCGCCCGCGTATTCCCACGTACATACGCACTCGGACTCGCCTGGTTAAAATACACACCGGCATCCGGCACAAGATCCGGATCAAACGCCGCCCGTTTCAAATCATAACGGGCATAATCTACCCCCCGCCGGTCCAGAGCCGACCAAAGAGGTTTCTGCCATTCCGGATGTTCAAACAAGACGACCAGATCGCGCTTCATATACCTTCAAGCTTAAGCCTGCCTTCGCGATCATCGTCTCCCTGCCAATGGGCGGCTGCAAAGCCGCGACCCTTAGCGAGCCGGTTTTATCGAAGTGTGAACTAAATAAAGCGCGGCAAGGAGTATAGTTATGGACTCCTTGCCGCGCTCGAAGCGGTGTCTTTCTATTATTTGACAAACACCGTTACGTTTCCCGTCGATCCTGTGGAACCGACAGTGATCTGAATTGTATTCATCCCGGAGCTGGCTCCAGAAGGAATACGAAGATTGATCTGAGCGAGGCCGGGAATCATGCCGGGAGCGTTCCCGGCATATTGAATTTCCGCTGCCTGACCATTTACAGTGGCAGTTAACGTAGTAGCAAGAGGGGCCATGGTTGTAATGATCTGCCCATCTTGCGAAGCGGGATTCGTCTGGCCAACACCCGTAACGAATAGACTGATCATTTTCGATTTTTCTTCTGGATTCAGTGCGGAATTCAAAGTTCCGTTCTGATTAAGAATTGCACCAGCCCCATTCCCGCTTGAGTCGAGGGTGAAGATGGCTGGCTTGGCCAACCGTATGGGAACCTGGAGGACTGCTGAAGCAGCCCCCAAATATTCCACCGTGATCCTTACATTGGTCTTACCTGCGACGCTGAAAGGAACTACTGCAGCCACTTGATTGGCGGACGCATAAACTACTGGAGCGGCAACGCCGTCAAACAGCACGCGAGTACCGCCGAGTGTTGTACCTACCATATTGTTGGCAACGGAGAAGCTCATGAGTTGTACCGGCCCCACATTGGAACCGTAAACCACCACGATTTCGCCGGGTGCGACACCATTGCCTGCGTAATTAGCGGCGCTGACAACAGCGTTCACCATAGGTGCGCCGACTGTACCGATTCCAATGACGTAGTCGGTCGTGCTGGTCTGACCTTTGCTGTCCGTAGCCCTCACGTTGAACGCGAAGTTGCCGGAAGCGGTTGGTGTACCCGAGATGACACCGGCTGAAGATAGCGTCAGCCCAGCAGGCAGTGTGCCGGTGTTCAAGACGAAGCCGTAAGGTCCAGTGCCACCACTAACCACCAATGTCTGGTTATAGATCTGGTTGACCGTGCCGGAGGGCAGTGAATTCGTAACGAAGTTTACGATCGGCCCCGAAACGAGTAGTGTCAAAACCGATGTAGTGCTGACGTTATTGCTATCGGTAGCACGAATGGTGATCGGGTAGGATCCGGCAACAGTTGCCGTTCCTGAGATCAGCCCGGAATTGGATAGTTGCAGGCCAGCCGGAAGTGTTCCCGACTGCAAAGTAAAGGTTACCGCTCCTGTACCTCCTGTACTGGTCAATGTCTGACTGTACGGTTGGCCAAGTTGTGAATCGGGCAGCGTCAGGCTTGAAATCCGGAAGCTGGCCGCCATAACAGTGAACGGGAAACTACCTTCAACAATGGCACCAGTAGCGTCCTGCCCTCGGTACAAGACGTTGAAAGCCCCGGATTGAGTCGGAACACCCGTCAAGGCACCGTCGGGCCGGACACTAATTCCAGGAGGCAATCCACCTAGAACACTGAACCGGAAAGGTGCTGTTCCGCTTCCACCCGTGGGGGTGAATCCGTATCCCTGACCCACCGTGGCGTTCGGAATCGATGTGAAGCCGAAGCCGATCGTCGATTGGATGATTCCCAGGACCAGTGTATTCGTTGCGACTGCGCCGCTTGCGTCGCTAACCCGGAAGGTAACAGTGGATTGGCCGCTCACATTCGGAACACCGCTAATAATTCCGTCGTCCGAAAGCGTAAGCCCGGCTGGTAAAGTCCCGGTCGAGACTGAATATTTATAAGGTTGGACACCGCCGAAAGATAATAGGCTGACTCTGTAGTTCTGCCCTAAGTAGCCTACCGGGAGGGAAATATTCGTGAACGATAGCGCACTCGATCCCACAAGAATCGTGTAGCTCTTCTGAAATTCAGCTCCTGACGAATCTCCGAGCCGGATCACTACCGGGAAGGAGCCTGAGGTCGTCGGTGTTCCAGACAGGACGCCGCTACCGGACAAAGAAAGTCCGGGAGGCAGCGTACCGCTCGAAACCACGAATGAGTACACGGGTATTCCTCCTGTAGCAAGGAGAGGTACCGAGTATATGTTCCCGACCGTGCCATTGGGAATGGCCTGATTTGTAATATTCAAGCTTCCCGAACCAACACTCAGTGTCAGAGTTTTCTGCGCAACATTGCCATTTGCATCCTGTGTTCTGATCACAAAACTGCTAGTGCCGTCCGCTGTGGGAATTCCCGTGATCAAACCGGCGGGAGAAAGCGACAGGCCTGCGGGAAGTGTAGCGCCCGTTCCAAGTTGGAAAGTATAGGGGGCTCGTCCGCCAGTGGCCACAACTAGAGAAGTGTAAGCCTCCCCTCTTCTTGCCGATGCAAGCGCGGAAGTGACAATGCTCAGCGCACCACCCGCGTTGACAATTAGCGTAGGTGCCGTTGTAGCGCTTGCTCCGGTAGAATCGGTGATTCTAACCGTAATCGGGTAGGAGCCGGAGGCAGTCGCCGACCCTGTGATATTGCCATTGGCTGCGAGTGTAAGTCCAGGGGGCAAGGTTCCGCTAACCAGGGTGAAGGTATAGGGAGAAGTGCCGCCTACTCCCGCGAAAGTGGCAAAATACTGAGTACCCAGAGTGATATCCGGCAAGGTTATACTCGTGAAACCAAGCTGAGAAGAGTTGATCGTCACCACTTGGCTGAATAAGTTGGAAACCTGCCCGCTATCAGTGGCTTTAATGTTAAACACATAAACCCCGGGAGCTGTCGGCGTGCCCGACAAAGTTCCGCTGGAGCTCAGAGACAGACCGGGGGGCAGAGCCCCGCCGTCGACCGAATAGGTGGTGGCACCCGTTCCGCCGCTGCTGGTAAAAGTGGTGCTATAAAGTTGTCCAGTGAGTCCCGTAGCAGGCGCGGTCGAACTCATAACCAAATTGGAAGTGTTGACATTGAACAGATAGGAGACGACCGAAGTAGCTCCCGCTGCGTCCGTTACACGCACGGTAAATGCACCGTTGGAATTTTGCGTCAGGTTGCCCGATAAAAGCCCCGTGGGCGATAGGGTTAGCCCGGTCGGTAAAGTTCCGGAAATCACTTGAAAAGTATAAGGGGTAGTTCCGCCCGTCGCAAGTAGCGTTGTGCTGTAAGCCTGGTTGGGACGTGCGGAGGGAAGAGAGAGCGTAGTAACAGACAGTCCGCTTCCCGAAACAAAAATGGGAAGGGTGATTTCTGATGACCGCTGGTTTGAGTCTAGAACCCGGAAGGTCGCAAAATAGAGACCGCTCGCGGTCGGCGTGCCAGAAATATTTCCGTTCGTTCCAAGCGCCAATCCCGCTGGCAGCGATCCACTAACAAGATTGAATGTAAAAGGCGCTGCTCCGCCCATGGCGGACAATGTCGAAGAGTAGGATTGTCCCCTTTGTGCATTAGCCAGACCTTCCTGCGAAATCGTTAATGCGGAAGATCGAATTCTAATATTCAACGCGGTCTGAGCAGTGGCGCCTGCGGCATCCGTAGCTCGCACTACAACTGGAAAAGTGCCAGCCGTGGTTGCGGTCCCGGAAATAGTTCCATTCGAATTGAGCACCAGGCCAGCCGGTAGAGTTCCGCTTAAAATCGTATAACTTACCGGAGCCGTTCCGCCTGCTGAGGCGAGGCTCAAGCTATAGGGAGAATTCACAAATCCGTCCGGAGCTGTAGCAGTGGTGATATTGAAGCTACTGGAATTAATGTTGATCAGAATGTCGGCTTGACTGAATTGACCTGTAGCATCTCCCAAACGCACGGTAACTGGATAGACGCCGCTTGCGGTCGGTGTTCCAGAAATGGCTCCGCTGAGATTCAAGGTCAAACCGGGCGGTAGGCTTCCGTTAAGAATCGAGAAAGAATACGGAGAAGTGCCGCCTTGCGCAACAAGCGACGCGTTATAAATTTGATTTAGAATTCCTGTCGGTAAAGAGCTGACGACGACGCGGGGACCTGATCCGGAGACGGTCATCGAGAAATTGGATTGTGCAGTCAATCCGCCTGCATCACGGCCTCGAATGACGAAATTGTAAACACCGGCGCTTGTCGGAGTACCGGAAATAACGCCACCGGTTGAAAGGGTCAGCCCTGGGGTCAGCGTTCCTGAAAGTACATCGAAAGTATAAGGAGCGGTACCGCCACTTGCCGAAATTCCCTGACTGTACGGAACATTCGCGGATGCGGTGGCAAGCGAGTTGGTTAGTATCGAAAACTGGGCCGAATCGATCCGCAGCGTTAGCGCGGATTGAAACGAATTACCATTCGCGTCGGTAACTCGCGCAATGATCGGATAGATCCCGCCGGATGTTGGGGTCCCCATGATTCGTCCACTGGATGAGAATGTCAAACCGGGCGGAATCGAACCTCCGTTTAAGATCAAATCCCACGCATAGGGAGACGCTCCACCTTGCGCCGCAAGTGCAACGTCATACATAGTGCCCAGCCGACCCGCTGGAAGTGTCAGGTTGGTGATCTCAAGCCCGCTGCTTCCCGCGACCCGTAGCGATAAGTTCGTCACTCCAGTTACATTGAGAGCATCCGTGCTTTGTACCGCGAAATTGAAAAGGCCGGCGTTTTGAGGCGTTCCCGAGAGAACCCCAGAGGCACTTAAGCTGATTCCGCCAGGTAAAATGCCACTCGAAACGATGTGGTTATAAGGAGAGCTGCCTCCAGAGGCGGACAAAATATGGTTATATGGCTGGGCAACTGTAGCTTGAGGTAAAGTAGTGCCCACCGCGACGGCCCCAACGGCGCTTCCTGAAGCAAGCAAGGCCAGAAATGCGATGGGAATGAAGGATCGAATAGAAGCGACCGGATTCCCAGCCTGACGGCGCTTCGGCGTGTTTAGGGATTTAAAAAATGTCATCTCAACTACCTGATTGACTACCACCCAAAGTGTTACTTCTTTTTAAGCGATGCTTGACTTTTTTTGCGGATGGCTCGCAAGGCAAAGCCCGGGTGTGGAGTTGCCCCGCGGAAGTTGTTGAGTTGAAATGCTTTGGCGCATTTCACACCGATCGAGCAGCCGATCTGGACGACAAAACTTTGAATCCCTCAAACCAGCACTTGGGACATCGAGGCTGACTCTGATTTGGATTCAATGACTTTCGTTAGCTTACATCCCTAAAACTGCCGGATTCAATTTTACGATTCTGAATCCAGGCAGCAGTCCAACGACGATGCAAAATGAAAGCTCGCCGACGGTTGCGCGTTTGATGAGATACTCTCACCGTGATGTCCACACTCGTCAGTCTGCTCCTGCCCCTCTGTCTGTTCGCCCAGGCCCCACATGATCTGGTCGTCAAATCTGCCCGTGTCCTCGACCCCGAAAGCGGCCTCGACGCGATCCGTTATGTAGCCATCTCCGCCGGCAAAATTACCGCCATCAGCGAGCAGCCGCTCAAAGGACGCACCGAAATCGACGGCACCGGACTCGTCCTCGCCCCCGGCTTCATCGATCTCCACTGGCACGGCATCGATCTGGCCAGCGGGCGCTACCAATTGCTGGACGGCGTCACCAGTGCCCTCGAACTCGAAATCGGCGTCGCCGACATCGCCAAATGGTATGCCGCCCGCACCGGCAAATCCTTCATTAACTACGGGGCTTCGATCGGCCATCCCCCCGTTCGCATGGCTGTCATGCGCGACCAGGGTGACTTTCTCCCCACCGGTCCCGCCGCCAGTCAAAAAGCAACTCCGGATCAGATCGAAGCCATCAAGCGCCAGCTCGAAGACGGCCTGCGCCTCGGTGCCCCCGCCGTCGGTTTCGGCGTCGCCTACACCCACGCCGCCTCCTACGGTGAAATCATCGAGATGTTCCGCATCGCCGCCAAATATGGTGCCTCCTGCCACGTCCACATGCGCGGTACTTCGAGCGCCGCCGGTACCCTCGCCGATCGTGAACTCGGCCTCAGCGAAGTCATCGCCGCCGCCGCGATCACCGGCGCAAAACTCCATGTGGTCCACATCAACTCAAGCGGTCACGAAGCGACCCCGCGTCTCCTGCAACTCATCGGCGATGCCCGTGCCCGTGGCCTCGACATCACGACAGAAGCCTACCCCTATACCGCCGGTGCCACCCGCATTGAGTCTGCCCTCTTCGATTCCTGGATCGATAAGCTCCCCTCCGACTATCGGACGCTGCAATGGGGTGCCACCGGCGAGCGCCTTACCCGCGACACCTTCCTCAAGTACCGCAAGCAGACCGGTATTGTGATCGTTCATTCCAACACCGAAGAGAACGTGCGCCACGCCATCCTGAGCCCGCTTACGATGATTGCTTCCGATGGCTTCGACGTCGTCGAAGGCCAGGGCCACCCCCGCTCCGCCGGAACCTTCTCGCGCATCCTTGCCAAATATGTCCGCGAAGAAAAGTCGCTCAGCCTGATGGACGCCATCCGCAAGATGACCCTCATGCCCGCCATGCGCCTCGAACATCGTGTCCCGTCGATGCTGAATAAAGGCCGCGTCCGCGTCGGTGCCGACGCCGACCTCACCATCTTCGACGCCACCCAAATCCGCGACCAGTCCACCTTTGAGAATGCCGCGAGGTTCTCCACCGGCGTCCGCCACGTCCTCATTGGCGGACAGTTCGCAGTGCGCGACGGCAAGCTCGTCGAGACCATCCGCGCCGGCCAACCCATCCGCGCAGCCATCGCGCCGCGCTAAGAACATCTGCCACAATTCAATCGATGCGATCCTTCGCTCCCGTATCGCGGCAGCCGATTACGCTGCTTCCGCGATACCGAGATGGGATGAGACCTATAGGTGGCCGGTTCCAAGCGGGATGCGATAAGCTCCCAGCATTAAACGCACTCGAAGTGCAGAAAGGAACCGGCCGTGAAGAAGAATATCACCGTCGAAGCAAAAGAAGGAAGACCGACGAAGAAAATACGACGCGAAGTACGAAAGTTGGCGTTGGAGGAAAAGCTGACGATAGGAGTAGATATCGGAGAC
>JBKJSR010000506.1:0-8712 GCA_046594355.1 Bryobacter sp. | reverse complement strand
CTAATTAGGCAAACCGGAACTGTCTCATTCATGTTGGCACGGAGGGCCAAGTCAACTGCCGGATTTGGATTCAGTAGCAGGCATTAGAAAGTGAATTCGGCGTTTTAAGCTGTCCTTCTAAGGTGTTTTACGGATTGGTGCAGAACTTAGGTAACGTTACCCTTGGCAGTGTAGTGCTATTGCATTGCGAAATCGGAGAGGAAACAAACACAATGAAAAACATCAAGAATCTGATCTGGAATTTGCGCATTATAAATAACACCAAGGGCCAAGATCTTATCGAATACGCTTTGATGGCAGGATTTGTTGCCGTCGCTGCGGGTGCCATCATGCCCGGCGTATCCGCCAGCATCAGCACGATCTTCGGCAAGGTTGCTAGCGTAACCACAGACGCAGCCGCTTCTTAGTCTTATCCCAAGACAATCAAACCAGAAATGATGGCCAAGATGAATGCTTGGTCATTTTTTTTGCGTTTCTGGATTCACCAGCCCACACTTCCTGGCTGCATCAACCTGAATTCGGCGCTTGCCTTGGCCCAGACACCTCCTAAAATCCCCCAAAAAATCCTCCTGGCGCTTTAAAGCCACTCTTCCGTAGATTATCTGCGGAGCTGTTGAATTCCCGCTTGAAATCAACGGCCGGCGGAAGACTACATCGCCCAACTGAGGTTCAATGGCTTGGGTTAAGGGAGAGCCAAGGATTACAGTTGCTAAATCGGGAAGCAACAAAAATCCGCCCTACTTCGCGGGATATCGATCACTCACCCCCCACGCAATCGATTTGAGTGGGGAAGCGGCAATCTAGGCTCCCGCCACTGCCTGCCTATTGCGGCACCTATTGCAGCTTCACTTCACAACTCACTTCTTCGGGCTGTTTGCTCCCGTCCTCAACCGCACGCGCCAGGTTAACGAGCCCAACATCCATCGGAGGCGCTTCCCTTTCCTCGGGACTGCGGTTTTCTTCCGCCGTCCAGCGCGTCCGCTCTCTTTGGATCATTCCCAGCCTGTACTGCCAAACTAGGATGATCATCTGGATCCCGAGCCAGAATGCCTTCGAAAAGCTGCCCGTCACCGACGATTCGCCTACGCGGCTGCGGTAATTCACCGGAATTTCAACAAACGGAATTCCGTGAGCTACCACCTCCATCAAGAGTTGAGGACCGAAGTGCGATCCGCCAATCGTCAAATGTGGCCGGATCCGGCGCAATGCATTGGCATCGAATAGGCGTAGCGTGCATCCCATGTCTGTCAGAATTGTGGTGTTAAAAAGCAACTCGGTCATCTTCGCCACAGCCCAGTTCCCCCAGCGAAGAAACAGCCCCATGTTGGCACCGGCCCAAATGAATTCCCTGCTCGTGCGCGTGCCAAACACCACCGGCACATCGTCCGAGTAGGCCAGCAGCTTCACGAGGTCGCTGGGATTGAAGGTTCCATCGGGTTCCGAGAGCACGATGAGATCCGACTTGCAATTGTCGATGCCACAAAGCAGCGCGTTTCCATACCCCTGCTTCGTCTCTAGAATCTCCACCGCTCCCGTTCCCGCCACTTCTTCCGAGGTCCCACCCGCCGCATTATTGTTTACGACAATCACCTCGTCCGCTAGGCCCGTAGCAAAGTAGCCCAGTGTCGCCGCGCGAATCGAGTCCTTCTCGTTATAGGTCGGAAAGATTACGGTTACTGTCTTGCCTCGCCACATAGATTCTTAACCCTCTGTTTTCTTCTCGCCAACAATCAGGAATTGCCCGGCGAATGGGCGCCACGGCAAGGCAAGGTAGAGTTTCACCAGCCAGGTCGCAACTGGCATCCGCGACTTCATACTGAACGGTGTGAAACGAGGCTCAGTGTGGACAATCCGGTATCCGGAAGCGCGCAAAAAATCGCTAAAGCCATTGTCTGTATACGCTGTACGGTGCGTGTAGTCGTCAAAGTAGCGCCTCGGTTCCAGCCGAAAATTCGGCTGCACAACAATCAGACGTCCCCCCGGACGCAAAACTCTTTTCAGCTCAGCCAGAATGACCGCTCCCTGCTCAAGCGTAAAATGCTCAAAAAAATTCGAGGCAAACACCGTTCCAAGACTGCCATTCGCTATCGGTAACGGGTCGAGCGCAGACTGAATCAGCGAATGAACGTCTTTGCCCCAATACTCCACCAGCTTGGGATTCATGTCCAAGGCCCACTTCTGGCCCGACTTGATTTCTCGCGAGAACTCACCATACCCGGCACCCATCTCCAGCAATCCAGCCTGCGCATCCACCCATGGCTGCAGATATTCGGCTAGCGCCTTCCAGACTTTTGCCCGCCGGGGGTCGAAAGGAAAACGAATTTCATGATAGGTAGCCGGAACCGCCTCAAGCCTGGCTTCCGTGATTTCTCTCATTGCGCCCTTTCCACAGAAGGTTGATAAACGTATAACCCGCTCACATAAGGCCCAGGTAAATGCTTGACGAGACGATAACGATGCCGGATCGCATCCATCTGTTCTGTCATCAGCCGCGGAAACTCCGGGTCTGTATTCGCTTGATCGGCGGTATTTTCAAACAAAAGTATGGTCTGGAACCCACTCTGCTCGATATCCCGCAATACCCGGCTCCCATCCACCCTTCCAGCCTCAACGAGCAATCGGTAGATCAACGGCTCCACTTCGATTCGCCGTCGCGAATGCACCAGGGCGTTCGAATCAGCCGACAGCACTCGCCCCTTCCCGCTTAAAAATGGTCCCAGTTCAACCAGTTGCACCCTGAAGAGTTGTTCGCGATCGATGCGATCCGCAAGCTCGAAAGCCGCGACCTTCAGATTCTGGGCTCCATAGAGTGCCACTGGCAGCGTCAAGAGCGTAATCCAGCTCCTGCTCGAAATGGAAAACAACCAAAAGAAGTTCAATGCATGCAGAGCGAGACAACTGCAAATCACCACTAAGACTGCTGTCTCGATCTCGTAATTGAAATCCGACCCCAACTTTCCCGCTGTCGCGAGCAACACCGTAAGTGCTATGCCCAAATAAACAAAAACCGCCCGCATCCTTGTTTCTATTGCCTTTTTTGCCCCAACGGCCAACACAATCAGCAAGGGCCCCAAAGTAAGCCCAATGTATTCAAAGTGTGGCTCCAACTTGAACCAGGCAAAGGGATTCATATTGGAAAACAGGGTGTTCTCAAGAAAACGCCCGTCGAGCAACGCATTCAGCCCCAAAACCATGGCGCCCCCAATGCCACCCACGATGCCTCCAAATCTCAAGGCCTTCATCGGACTCTCAAGCAGCAGCAAAACGAAAATGGCCGTCGGCGCGGCGATCACTGTTTGTTTGGTAAACAGTCCCGCGATGGCAAGGCCCGCCGCCCGATCCAGTGTCTCTTCCCCGAGCATGAGATATCGGGAGTATTGATAAAACGCCGCTAGGCTGAGCGCCACCGCCGGCATGTCAGCCCGACCCACAACACCCCAACTCAGCAGCACCTGCGTCATTCCTGCCAAAGCAACGCCGGTCCAGGCGCAAAGCCTCTCTCCTGTATGGAGCAGCAGGATTTTCCAGACAAGATAGAATATGCCTCCTAGCGCCAGGATGCTAATCAACCTCCCACTCAACAGCAGCGGAAGGCCAAGCTTGTGCATCCCCGCTACCAGTCCATATAACAACGGCATATAGGCACACACTGTGTAGGGGTATTGCTTGAGGTCGTAGTAGAGAACGCCTTCCTGAGCCAGGCTCAGAGCTTGCGTCGCGACAATCCCTTCCGGTTGTGTAAATTCGCTTTGTGCCCAAAAAGCCACGCCCACATGTATGAGCAAAGCGAGCAGAGCAATGGCGCAGCCGGCAAAAACAACGCGGCGATAGCGCGTCATGCCCTCCCCTGCCCCTGTTTGCCCTAGTACTTGCATACGGGAGCTAATCGGCAGAAAGTAGAGGCTTCTGTAGCATTCCTGGCCCGGATCTCGCCGCGACTCAACATCTTTGGAGCGAAAAGTACTGGAACAATTCCGCATCAAATACCCGCCGCGTACCATAGACGGCACTCCAACCCGATAGTTACTCTTGCTTCAAGAATCGTCTCAAAATATGAACCGCATACAATCTATTTTCCAATCCGGCAACTTCGCACAATTTGCCTACCTGCAGGTGCTTGACCTGCTAAGCACGATCGCCTTCCTGCTGCACGGCGTAGGCGAAGCGAATCCGCTGGTTCGCTGGTCGATGAAAATGGCCCCGAACCCGGTCGGCGGTCTATTGCTAGTCAAAGTTGCAGGATTAGTTCTGGCCCTTTATTGCGTACAGGCTGGTCGGGATCGTCTTCTTGCGCGCATGAATTTTTTCTACGCTGCCCTCATAGCCTGGAATCTCTTGTGCCTGGTATTGGCAAACCAGCTTTAATCCGGGCTCCGTTTCACAATCTTCGCCGTCATACGTCGCAAAAACCCGTAGATCATACCCTACGTCGTTCGTGAGCCATGCAATTCAATCCCGAAGCACCGGCTTCATTCCACCCGCGCTATCGCCTTGGCGGCCAGCCAACACAATCCATCTTTCGAATTCGGCTTAAAATCGTTGCCGGGATGGCTCAAAGTGATGCGCCCTTGTTGGGTCGGCCGTCAACCAGGAATGCGCGGCCGGGGCCAATCACAACGACATCGGCATCGCGACCGGATCTCAAGGCTTAAGCGGGGGTTCGATTCCCATTGGCGAGCCACTCCCGACGACATCGGCATCGCGACCGGATCGCATGATTTGAGCCGTGCAGACGTCCTAATTCTTGTATTTTCGTAATACAGCCAGAACTCGGCCCTGCAGGCTCACATTGCTCTGCGGCACGCGAATCGGATCCATCGAAGAATTCGCCGGCTGCAGTCGGATCATCTCGCCCGGTTCCCGATAAAAGCGCTTCAGCGTCGTCTCCATGCCGTCCACGAGCGCTACCACGATATCGCCGTCCCGCACTGAATTCACCTTCTCAACCAGCACAAAATCGCCGCTGCAGATATGGTCTTCTATCATCGAATCCCCACGCACCTCAAGGGCGAAAGTACTCGAATCGCCCATAAAATCCTTGAACGCCAAGGTCTCGGGATTCGAAAAGCTCTCTACCGGTGTGCCGGCTGCGATACGCCCCAGCAACGGCACTTCAAGATCGGGTGCGCGCGGCGTCGCAGAATAGCTCCGCCGTTCTTCGAGAAATTTCGGTGAGATCTCAAGCGACCGGCTTTGATTAAAACCGCGCTTCAGGTAACCCTTGATTTCGAGGGAATGGATGTGCTTGTGTACTGTAGCCAGCGAAGTCAGATCCAGGCCGGATGCGATCTCTTCATAACTCGGCGAAAAACCATGCTTTTCAATGAAGGTCGCAAGGTAATCGAGCAAGTCTTTTTGCCGACGGGTCAGTGCCATATCAGGATTATAGGCGAACAAAGAACGAATTTCAATGCCAATCTTCGCTTTTAATTCGCCGAAGCGGATGCCATCGCGATAAAGTTCGCCTTTGCCTCGGCTGCGCCTTGACCGCCCTGCACCATAAATACGCCAACGATCTTTTTGGTTGGGTCAATCCATCCATGCGTGCCAAAAGCGCCCCCATGGCCGAAGCTTCCAATCGACCAGAGCATAGCCGCTGAAGAGGCATCCCGTGCCACTTCCCAAGTCAGACCAAAAGCCGTCCCGGGGTTGTGACCGGCCTTCAAGTCTCCTGTCTGCACCATCGTCATCGCATCGACGCTTGACTTCGACAGATAGCGCTTCCCATTGCTCGATCCACCATTCGCGATCATCTGATAAAAACGCGAAAGGTCTTCAGCCGTCGAGTAAAGCCCAAACTCGGGTGCTGAATAAGTAGCCCCTGCCCGAAGGTCGCGAGAGTCGCCACCGAGGGTGGCGTGAGGACAGGGCGAAAGCTTCCCCTCCTTGGAGCAATAGTTCACCACAATGCGGGATTGCTTGTCGGCCGGTGCAAAGTAGAAACTGTCCTTCATGCCAAGCGGCTGCAACAAACGCTTGGATATGAAATCTTCGTACTTCATTCCACTTGTCACTTCGATCAGCCGCCCAAGAGTCGCCAGCCCCATATTCGAATAAACCCATTTCGTTCCGGGCTCCTGCAGGAGAGGCACTGTCGCGTAAAATTTCACCGCCTCTTCGAGGCTCACTTTCAGGGAGTAATACCATTCCATCTTGTCGCCTGGAGGGTTGCTTGCCATGCCCGAGCTATGGGTCATCAACTGCCGGATCAGCACCGTTGGCTTGTCCTTGAACTCGGGCAGATACTTCGCCACCGGATCGTTTACATTCAGCTTGCCCTCTTCAACCATCATCATGATGCCGGTGCCGGTGATCGGTTTGGTCATCGACATGATCTGGAAGATCGAGTCTTTGCGCATCGGCTTATTATTCTCCCGGTCGGCCCAACCGGTGGTTTCAAAGTGTACAGGCTGCCCCTTTTCGAGAATCAGGGTCACAGTGCCGTTGATGCCGCCGCGATCCACATGCGCTTGCATGCGTGGCTTAATGCGGGTGAGCGTTTCAGGGTCGGCGGCGGTGAGCGTCGCAAGTAAAAGAATCGTGTTCAACATGATGTTCTTGCGATCATATCCAATCTCTCGTTGTAGGCTGGAACTGAGTCCGCAATGAACCGAAGAACCGCCCTCCTCACGATCACCGCTGCGCCCCTGTTGGCCCAGAGCTCCGAAGACAAGTTGCTGGGCCACGCCCTCGGCAACAGCAGTCAAGGGGTGGAATATCTTCTGAAAAACCAGATCACCGACCCGTCCAGCCCTTGGTACGGCACGATCCTGAACGGCTATGGCATCCCGAACTTTTCCGCCATGGCCGGCATGTTCGATACTTACGGAGCAGCGCTGATGCATCCGCAGAGTAAGTATTACAAGAGCGCTGAGGTCTTTTCGCGCCTGAAGCTTTGTGCGGCGAGCCTCAAGAAGAATCAAAGCCCCGGCGGCTTTTTAAGCAACCTCGATACGAACTTCGATTCACCTCCCGACACGGCTTTTGCCGTTCGTGCGGCGGCCAATGGATTATTGATCGCCAAGCGTACCAACAGCCGGGAGGTATTTGCAGTGATGGAGCCCTTCGTCAAATCCGCTTCCGACGGACTCGCCGTGGGTGGCATTCATACTCCGAATCATCGCTGGGTACTTTGCGCTGCACTGGCGCAAGCGAATGAGATCCTGCCGAACGCCGCGTATAAGAAGCGTATCGACCAGTGGCTGGCCGAAGGCATCGATATCGACGAGGACGGCCAATACACCGAACGATCTCTTGGCACCTATAACGCGATCATCGACAGCGCGCTGATTGCGATCGCCGAAAAACATAATCGACCGGAATTGTTTGAGCATGTGAGGGCAAATCTAAACTCGCTGCTCTATCTCATCAACCCGAATGGCGAGATCGTAACCGACTTCTCACGGAGGCAAGACCAGTTCACCATCGCCACGACCGCAGGCCACTATTTCCCGCTGCACTACATGGCGCTCAAGGACAAAAACGCAATCTGGGGAGGCCTCGCGAACAAGCATCGCGAAGGCGGCTTGGCCCTTTCGACGGCAATGTTGCATCCAGAGTTCCTCAAGCCGCTTGCGAGTGCTCCGGTTCCAGTCAACTACCGCAAGGATTTCAGGCACAACAAGATTAGCCGCTTCCGGCGTGGCAATCAGGCGGCTACCGTTTTCTACAATGGCTCGAGCCGGGTGATGAATTTGAACAAAGGTGAAGCCGTGATCACGACGGTTCGCTTCATCAGCGCTTTCTTCGGCAAGGGCCAATTCAAATCGGAAGAATTCAAACTCGTCGATGGCGGCATCCTGATGAGCCAGAAGCTGGAAGGGCCTTATTACCAACCCTTCACGCCACCTCAAAAAATCGATAGCGAGATGTGGACTTCTACGCAAACGAAACGCCCGAAGACGGAAGTGAGCCGCTTTGAACAGAGCGCGTTCGTCAAGGAAGTCGATGGTGGTTACGACTTGCGGATCCGCTCGAGTGGAACGCAGCATGTGCCGATCACGATTGAGATCGCGTTTCGTCCGGGTGGAATACTGGAGGGCGTGAAGCCGATCCCGAATGTCGCCGATTCCTATCTGATCGACGGCGATGAAGCTCGCTACCGTGTTGGCAAAGACATCATCAAAGTGAGCCCTGGTGCTTCGGCGCACCAATGGACCACGAACATGCGATACATGGAGGCGAAGCTACAGGGCCCGACTCTCTACCTCACTGGCTTTTCGCCCTTCGATCACACGATCCGGTTCCGTCTGGCCTGAGCGTCTTTTTCGCCAAGCGAGAAAGCGCCGCCAGGCCAAGGCGAGGCCGGTCCAGACCATTACGACTCCGCCTAGCGAAGCTAGGCCGGC
Source organism: Bryobacter sp. (assembly GCA_046594355.1). Taxonomy (GTDB): domain Bacteria; phylum Acidobacteriota; class Terriglobia; order Bryobacterales; family Bryobacteraceae; genus Bryobacter. Next base: position 364 of record JBKJSR010000506.1, on the reverse strand, counting down.
AATGGTCTGGCCGACGATTCCGAGCGCTTCGCCAGTGTGCAGGAAGCGCGAGTACATGCGCACTTGCCTTCCGGTATTGAAGTCGGCGAAACTTTCCCAACGGACCAGCTCAGCCGTGTCACGATCCAGTGTCAGCGTGCCGCGGAGTTGGGGCTGACCACCGTCACCTCGATCAATCACAAAGGCAACCGGGGTTGCATCGCTCAAGCGGAAGCTGATGCTCTTCCAGCCGGGCGACTGCTGCGCAGCGTGATGCCAAAGGCGGTCAAAGCCCGCAAAGCCTGTGGAAGCTTTAAGTGGGGCTGCGCTTTCTGTCTTTGGCATGCTGGTCCCAGTGACCTGATAGATCAACAGGTTGGCCCAG
>JBKJSR010000036.1:0-11727 GCA_046594355.1 Bryobacter sp. | reverse complement strand
GGGCACCTGATCTACATCAAGGCTAAGCGCGTAGCCGAAAAGGAGCAGCAGGAGCAGAGGTATCGCGAGAGCCATGTAGAGGCTGAGCGGATCGCGGAAGATGTGCAGGAATTCTTTGCGGGTGACGGCCCACCAACGGCGGAAGCTCATGAGGCTGCCTCCTCCTCACGTTCGATGCTGTCAATGAAGACCTCTTCCATACTCTGCTTGCTCATCTCGTGTTTGAGGGCCGCAGGCGTTCCGAGAGAGATCACGCGGCCTTTGTACATGAGCGCGAGGCGATGGCAGTATTCGGCTTCGTCCATGTAGTGTGTTGTGACAAAAACGGTCTGGCCCGCTTCGCTGAGCTGGTAAATGAGGTCCCAGAAGAGGCGGCGCGCGATGGGGTCGACGCCACTTGTGGGTTCGTCGAGAAAGACGATGGGTGGCTCGTGCAGGATGGCGCAGCCGAGCGCGAGGCGCTGCTTGAGGCCTCCCGGGAGGGTGCGCGTCATGGTGTTTTCGCGTCCGGCTAGATCGGCCATTTCGATGGCGTATTGTTTACGGCCGGGGCGTTTGTTTTTAGCGACACCATAGATGCCGCTGAAGAAATCGATGTTCTCGCCGACCGTGAGGTCGTCGTAAAGCGAGAAGCGTTGCGACATGTAGCCGATGTTGGCGCGCACTTTTTCAGGGTCTGTGGCCACATCGAAATTGGCTACGATGGCGCGGCCGCTGGTGGGAGCGAGAAGGCCGCAGAGGACGCGTATCACGGTGGATTTACCGGCACCGTTGGGGCCGAGAAAGCCAAAGATCTCGCCCTTGTCAACCGTCAGGCTGACGTTGTCGACAGCGACAAAAGTACCAAAGCTCTTGGTCAGATTTTCGGTGACGACGCTTGGTTCGCTCATGCGGCGGCCTTCGCGAGCTTTACGCTACGGAGGTCTGCGGTATTGGCGCACCCCTCGCCGACCCGAGAACCGACATGATCGGCAGCGGCCCGTGATGCGGTCGTGCGATGCCACTTGTCTTCGCTACATCGACGTTGCGGGAGTGGTGGAGACGAGAGGCTGACACGATCGACAGCCACAAAAGCACCGCATCCGGTGACGACGCTTGGTTCGCTCATGCGGCGGCCTTGATGCCGAGGCGGTGGATTTCGGCAATCAGCACGTCTTCGAGAGTGGGAGTAATGCGTTCGGCTTCGAGGTCGAGATCGGCGATGATACTCAGTAACGGGATGGCAGGGGCGAGGAATAGATGGAGTTCGGCACCGCTGAGTTCCACGTTGACAACACCTGGCTTAGCCTTGAGGGTTTGCTGCAGGCTGCGCAAGTTTGGGCCCCGGATCGCGTAGCACTTCTCGGGCATCGCGGCTTTCAGTTCGGCGGGAGTTCCGGAGAGAACGATGCGGCCTTGGTTCATCAGTCCGATGCGGTGGCAGCGCTCGGCTTCATCGAGATAGGCAGTTGAGACTAGCACCGTTAAACCGTCGCGAACGAGCTCTTCGAGGATGAGCCAAAAGTCGCGACGGGAGACGGGGTCGACGCCATTGGTTGGTTCGTCGAGAAAAAGGATTTGCGGTTTGTGCAGCAAAGTACACATGAGCGAGAGCTTTTGTTTCATTCCGCCGGAGAGCTTGGAGGCGAGGCGGTCGCGAAACGGTTCCATCCGCGTCATTTTGAGCAGGCGTGTCTTGAGTTCGGCACGCGTCGTGCCGGTGATGCCGAAGAGGTCGGCATAAAAATCCATGTTCTCTTCCACACTCAAGTCGCCGTAGAGGCCGAACTTTTGGGCCATGTAGCCGATGGCGTCTTTGACCCGGTCGAGCTCTTTAGTCACATCGAGACCGGCAACGAAGGCCTGGCCTTCGTCTGGATCGACCAAGCCGCAGAGCATGCGCAGCGTAGTGGTTTTCCCGGCACCGTCCGGCCCGACCAGGCCATAGACTTCTCCGGGAGCAACGTGAAAAGTGAGCTGGGTGACGGCTGGTACGGGCCCAAAGCGACGCGATAGACCCCGAGCTTGGACCGCAGCATCCATCTAGTTCAACCGAATTTCTGCGTCGACCGGCATGTTTAACTTGAGCTCGCGATGGGAGTTTTCTATGTCTACTTTGATCCGGTACACCAGCTTGACGCGCTCTTCGTTGGTCTGGATCTGCTTGGGGGTAAATTCCGCTTCGCTCGCGATGAAGCTGATCTTGCCGGTGTACGTTTTGTTTGGGTAGGAATCGGAACGGATCGTGACTGGCATACCAAGCTGGATGCGGCCGAGCTTGGACTGGGGAATATAGCCGCGGAGCCAGGGCTTGTCGATCTCGCCCAGAGTGAGTAGCGGTGTGCCGGCGGCGAGTACTTCGCCCGGGTCGGCACTCTTTACGAGAACGACGCCGTCGACGGGCGACACCAAAATCGTGTCGTCGAGTTGCGAATCGATCACACTTACGCTTGCCTTGCTGCGTTCCACATCGGCCCGGCGGGCGGAAAGATCTTCCTCCTTGCGCTGGATGTCGAGGCTTTGCGCCTGGGTGATCTTGAGCGCAGCTTCGGCGCGAGCGACCGCGGCACGGGCAGCTTCAATGTCTGTTTTGCGCGGACCTTCGAGGATTAAGGCGAGGCGCTGTTCGGCGTTTTGAACTTGTGCGCTTGTCGAATCGAAGCGGGCTTTGAACTGATCGAATTGCGACTGGCTGATGTCTTCCTGCGAGATCAGCTTTTGGGCGCGATCATATTCGCGGCGGGCCTGATCGCGAGCGACTTTGAGGTCGCCGAGTTGGGCGCGGGATTGTTCAATTTCCTGCGGGCGGGCACCATCCAGCAGTTCCTGCAGTTTCGCCCTGGCTTGTCGAAGTTCGGCCTGGCGGAGATTCGTCTCGGCTTCGAGCGTGGCTTTCTGATACTGGATCGCGGTACGGAGTTGGAGTAGATTCGATTGCGCGACATCGATGGAGGAGCTATCGCGGAGACGCATCCGGGTCATTTGTTCGCGGTCGAGACTCGCGAGGAGTTGGCCTTGCTTTATGTTTGCCCCTTCTTCGACTGTTAACTCAAGCAATTTGCCGGCAGTCTTGAAGGCGATGTCAATCTTGCGAAACTCGATGTTGCCGCTTAGGTGGAGGGTGTTTTCGTCTACAACGTTGAGACGGCTCCAGGCAAAGTAGCCGCCCGCCGCGACTACGACGATCACAATTGGCAGTAGCCTCTTCATTACTTGATCATCCCTTTCACTGCTTGTTCCATGCTTCCGGTGGCCGCTGCAACGTCGATTCGAGCGAGGTTGAAAAGGTAGAGTGCGGCGAGGTTGTTGTCGCGGGCGCGGGCGAGACGGGTTTGGGCGTCTGTAAGTTCAACACTGTTCGACACTCCAGCCTCATTGCGCCGCTCGGCTTGCGCGAGTTCGTTTTCGCTGAGTTCGAGGCCCAGCTTCGCCGCTTCAATTTGTGCGCGGGCGCTTTTGAGTGTGTTGAGGGAGGTGCGCACCTCCAGTTCTATCTGCTTTTTGAGGTCTTCGGCGCGTAGCCGTTCCTGGCGGACGAGCACGCCACCTTCTGCACGACGCGCTTCGCGGCGGCCTCCATCGAAGATGGGGACGCGAAGGCCGATGCCGGCAACGCGGGTCGGTAGCATTGTGGAGCCATCGCCGATGGTGCCGTAGTTGCCGCTTGCGCCGAGAGTGGGAAGCCGTTCAGACCCAATGCTCTTGAGATTCATTTGGGCTGAAGCCTGTCGTTTCTGTTGTGCGATCAGGTCGGGCCGCTGTGCGAGTGCGGCTTCGAGCGCCGCCTCAGGGTTAAGAATAGACTCCGATCCATCGTTCATGCGATCTGTGAGTTCGATGGCTTGGGCGAGATCCAGCCCTACCACACGGTTGAATTCCAACTTGCTGCGCTCAAGATCGTTCTCCGCTACAAGCATCTTTTGCTTTTCGTTCTGGAGTTGTACACGACCACGGGTGACTTCCATTCCAGTACCAGTGCCTGCCCGCTTTTGGGATTCGGCAAGCTGTACGAGTCGTTCTGCCAGATCTATGTTTGCCTTGGCAGTGTTGAGAGAGGCCTCGGCCTTGAGGACCAGCACGTAAGCGCGGGCGACTTGCTGGATGGTGAGCTCCTGGGCGTTGCGAGCTTCGGCCCCTGCTACATCTTTTTGCAGCTTGGCAAACTGGTAGCGATGGATGGAGGCGAGGTCGAGGATGCTTTGGGTAGCGCTGGCCCGGTAGTCAACTACAGTGAACGGGCCGACAAAGCTGTTGATTGTAAAAGGGAGACCGGCAGGAAAGCGGAAGCCGAAGGCACTAAGATTGTTGGTTTGATTCGCTGCCGAGGCTGAGCCTTCGATGTTCGGAAGGAAGGCTCCGAGTGCAAAACGACGGCGGGCTTCGGCCTGAGCAATTCCTTCGCGAACGAGCTGGAGACGAAGATTTCCAGATGGTGCGGTGGCAAGTTCAATCGCTTTGGGCAGGCTGAGGTGCAAAGTTTCTGCGCTGAGTGTGCCGACTAAAACCAGAAGGAGCAGCGGTTTCATGAAGCGGACTCGAGGCTTGGGGCCATCAGGCCCGCTTTGGTGTAAGTCATCATTTGGCGAAGCACCTCCTGCTTGTCGCGTGGATTGATACGGTTTTGACTGAGAAGAGCGATCTTTTCTGCAGCCGCGAGAGTGTAGGCAAGGACACCGATTGTGAAATGGAGACGCCAGAGAATTTCGACCGGAGTGAGGTCTGGCAGCGTGCGACTGAAAGCTGTACCGAAGCGCCGGGCTACTTCGCCCATTTCTGTACAGATCAGGTTTTGCAAGACGGCATGAGTCTCCGTGTACATGCGCCCCATAAGCTGGCCGACCGTAAACCCTTCATTCTTCAAACTTAAGGCCATATCCACGACGGGTTCGAAGAAGGCTTCGAGGAGTGAGTCGAGGGGTTTGGCTTTGTTCTGTTCGGCCCCCTCAAGGGCATCCAGGAGGCAAAGACGCATCGTATTCATGGGGCGGATGCGACGTAAATAGACGCTGCGAACCAGTTCGTCTTTAGATTGAAAGTGGTAATTGACGGCGGCGAGGTTGACGGTGGCTTCGTTTGTTATCTGGCGAAGAGAGGTGGCTTCGATGCCTTGGATTGCGAAAAGTCGTTCGGCGACGTCGAGGATGCGATCCTTGGTGTCTCGAACGTTTGATTCATTCATACATTTGTTTTATTGTGATCTATGTCAATTGCTTCGTCAAGAAATTTGCTATTCGCCCTCGAAAACAAGCCGGAGTCCTAAACCTTGGGCAGTCGCGCTTCGTCCTTGCTCAAGAAAACGTTTCCCGGGGCGGCGGCGATTGAAATGCAGATGACACAATGGATGACGCTCAGCCGGGGCAGAGCCTGAAGACACACCAAAGTCGAGCCTTTTACCATCGATCCAGCACGTGGAGCTTAGTTTTTAATTTACTGACCGGGGGATGTTCCGCCGAACTGAGAACATTCGCGTGCGCTTCATTCAACAATTCGGAAACCCGGGCATGGCGCCGATGCTGCAAGTAGCCCCGCAATGCCTCGGCGATCAATCCGCTGCGGCTTAACCCGAGTTCTCGGGCGGCATTGTCTGCCTGCTCCATGAGAGAATCGTCAATCGAAATCGCCGTCTTCATGCTTTTGGTTTTGCCACTTTGCATACTCGATGGCGATAGCGAGAGCAGCCCGGCCCTATTCGACCGTGACGGATTTAGCGAGGTTTCGGGGTTGATCGACGTCGCACCCCAAACGGACCGCGATGTAATAGGCCAGCAACTGTAGCGGGATGATCTCCAGCAAGGGCAGCAAAAGCTCGTTCGTGATTGGGACCGGGATGACGTAATCCACCATGTCGGCAATCTCCTTGTCGCCTTCGTTGGCGATTGCGACGACGATGCCGCTGCGGGCTTTTACTTCCTGGATATTCGAAACAGTCTTCTCGTAGCGAGTGCGGCCTTCGGGGTCTTCGGGATCGTAAGCGGCCAGCACCACAACGGGCAGGTTTTCGTCAATCAATGCGTTAGGACCGTGCTTCATCTCACCGGCCGGGTAGCCCTCGGCGTGGATGTAGCTGATTTCCTTGAGCTTGAGCGCTCCTTCGAGCGCGATCGGGAAGTGTATGCCGCGACCGAGGTAGAGGAAGTCTTTGGCTTTGTGCAGAGAGCGGGCAAGGTTTTGATAAATTACCTCGTTGGCCAGGATCTGCTCCATTTTGCCAGGAATCTTGAGCGCTTCTTCAATATGGCTGCGGACTTGCCCGGAGTTAAGCGCACCGCGCTCCTGCCCCATATAGAGGGCAAGAACAAATAGTGCTGTGAGTTGACTGGTGAACGCTTTGGTAGAGGCGACCCCGATTTCGGGGCCAGCGTGCGTCATTAAAAATCCGTTTGCCTCGCGGGTGATCATCGAGCCGACGACATTGCAGATGGCGAGCGTGAGCGAGCCCTTTTGCTTGGCCTCCCGCTGGGCGGCGATCGTATCGGCAGTTTCTCCGGATTGAGAAATGACGATAGTGAGCGTGTCTGGAGGAACAATCGGATCGCGGTACCGGAATTCGCTGCCGTAGTCGACCTCAACCGGAATGCGGGCAAGTTTTTCGAGCAGGAATTTGCCGGCAAGCGCAGCATGCCAACTGGTGCCGCAAGCCACGATACGGATTTGCTGAAACTGCCGCATCTGATCGGCCGAGATCTGCACTTCGTCGAGGAAAGCGCGGCCCGATTCGGCACCGAGCCTGCCGAGCATGGTGTCGCGCGTGGAGCGCGGCTGCTCGTAGATTTCCTTCTGCATGAAGTGCTTGTAGCCGCCCTTTTCGGCCATGATGGGATCCCACTGGATGTGAGAGACAGCGCGGGTGACTGGATTGCCGTCAAAATCAGTGAGCGTAACGCCGGAGGGCGTAAGCACTGCCATGTCGCCATCGGCGAGGAAGAACATGTCGCGGGTATGGCTGAGGATGGCTGGGACGTCGGAGGCAACAAAGTATTCGTTGTCGCCAAGGCCGATCACAACCGGCGGGCCGTGGCGGGCGGCAACAATTTTGTTGGGGTCGAGACGGGAAATGATCGCAATGGCGAGCACACCTTTTACCTGGGTGAGAGCGCGGCGCACGGCCTCTTCGAGGTTGCCCTTGAACTCATCTTCGACGAGGTGCGCAATGATTTCAGTATCCGTCTCGGAAAGAAAGACGTGACCCTTTGCCTGCAGGGCGTGCCTGAGCTGCAGATAGTTCTCGACGATTCCGTTGTGAACCACCACCAGATCGCCTTTAGAATCGCGATGCGGATGGGCGTTTTCTTCTGTCGGACGGCCATGTGTAGCCCAGCGGGTATGGCCGATGCCAAAGTTGCCGTCGGTGGGATTTTGCCGCAATACTTCTTCGAGATTTCTCAGTTTGCCGGAGGCACGGCGGACAACAATCGTTTTCGATTCGTCATACACTGCGATACCGGCGGAATCATAGCCGCGATATTCCAGACGCTTGAGGCCGTCCATGATGATAGACACTGCCTGGCGATTGCCAATGTAGCCAACGATTCCACACATGAGAGGTTGAGGTGCTCCTTGCCCTGTTGCTGTTGCTGATGGAGAGAAGAGACTTAGCCGAGGATTTCGATTTGAAAATCCTCGATGACCGGGTTTGACAGCACCTCTGCAGCAACTACTTGCAACTTCAGTGCCAAAGTTTCTTTCGGAACAGACGGGTCGAGTTCGATGTCAAAATATTTGCCCTGGCGGACATCAAGAATTTCGTTATGACCCAGCGAATGCAGGGCCTTGGTGATGGTCTGGCCCTGGGGGTCCAGAACTGAAGGTTTCAAAGATACGTGAACTCGAGCTTTCATCGGTCTTTCCAGTTTAGGGCAGAGAGCGTGCCAAAGTGGGAAACTGGAATTTCCAATATCATGACCGGTCATCAAGTACGCCAGACATTTCTCGATTTCTTCGCCAAACGGAGCCACCGTATCGTGCGCTCTTCCTCGCTCGTCCCCGCCGACGACCCGACCCTGTTGTTCACCAACGCCGGGATGAACCAGTTCAAGGAGATTTTCCTTGGGCAGGAGAAGCGCGACTATTCGCGGGCAACCACTTCGCAGAAGTGCGTTCGCGCCGGCGGCAAGCACAACGACCTCGAGAATGTGGGCTACACGCGGCGTCACCACACGTTTTTCGAGATGCTGGGAAACTTCAGCTTTGGCGACTATTTCAAGGCGGACGCGATCGAATTTGCCTGGGATCTGATCACGAAAGTTTACGGCCTGCCAAAAGACCGCCTCTACGTGACGGTATTTCGTGAAGACGATGAAGCGGAAGCGTTGTGGCAAAAAATCGCCGGGGTACCGAAGTCGCGGATCTTCCGGCTGGACGAAAAAGATAACTTCTGGCAGATGGGTGAAACGGGGCCGTGCGGGCCGTGCTCGGAGATTCACTATGATCTGGGGAAGGAGAGTGCCGGAGCGGGCCATGAGAACGAGGAGTTTCCTCTCGATGGTGGCGGACGCTTTGTAGAATTCTGGAACCTGGTTTTCATGCAGTACGACCGCTCCCAGGAAGGAGTGCTTACGCCGTTACCGCGTCCTTCGATCGATACCGGGATGGGTCTTGAGCGCATGGCCGCGATCCTGCAGGGCAAGCTGTCGAATTATGAGTCGGATTTGATCCAGCCGATCCGCGAGAAGGCTTCTCAATTACTGGGTAGCAAGATGAAGCCGGCCACTTTGAACGTGGTTGCGGACCATGCACGGGCGGCCGAGTTTCTAATCCATGATGGTGTGATCCCTTCGAATGAAGGGCGCGGTTATGTGTTGCGCAAGATCATCCGGCGGGGGATTCGTCATGCGCGGCGCGATGGTTTTGAAGGGAATTTCCTGCATCAGTTGACGCCCTTTGTGGCTGAGTTCATGAGTGGGCCCTATCCGGAATTGCTCGAGAGCGCGGAGCGGGTGACGCGCGTGGTGAAGGAAGAAGAGCTTCGCTATGCGACAACCTTCCTGGTCGCTGAAAAAATGTTCCGCGATGAGGCGAAGACGGCAGTAGGAAGCTTCTTGCCGGGCGCAGCGGCCTTCAAGCTTTACGACACCTTTGGGCTGGGCATCGACGAGCAAGAGGACATGGCACGCGAGTTGGGCCTGGCGATCGATCTGCCTGGCTTTGACGAAGCAATGGAGCAGCAGAAGCAGCGGGCGCGGGCAAGCTGGAAGGGGGCGGACAAGGCGCAAGTAAACCCGGCCTTCGCCGGGCTGCCGAAGACGAAATTTCTCGCTTACACCAATCTCGAAACCACGGCCAAGGTGCTGTATGCGAGCGATACCGAAGTGGTGCTCGACCAGACATCGTTCTATGCGGATTCAGGTGGCCAAGTTGGTGATCATGGCTCGCTGCATGATGCCGTGAGCGGCGACAAGGTTGCCGACGTGACTGCGGCAAGTTACGGCATGCCGGGATTGGTCGTACATCAGGTGAAGGCCACGAAGCCGATTGCAGCCGGCATGACAGTGGTTGCCAAGGTGGATCCGGCCTGGCGCCAGGCTTCCATGCGGCACCACACTTCGACGCACTTGCTGCAGGCCGCTTTGCAGAAGGTTTTGGGAAGGCACGTCAAGCAGGCGGGCAGCGTGGTAGACCCCACGCGGTTGCGTTTCGACTTCACGCATTACGCGGCCGTGAGCATGGAAGAGAAGGCCGAAATTGAACGTCTGGTGAACGAGGAAGTGCTCGCCAATTTCGATGTTGCAACCCAGGTGATGAGCCTCGACGAGGCGCTGAGTTCCGGGGCAATGGCTCTATTCGGCGAGAAGTATGGCGACAGCGTTCGCGTTGTCAGGATCGGTAATTTCTCAAAGGAACTTTGTGGCGGAACGCACGTCAAACGAACGGGCGACATTGGCGCGGTGAAGATCGTTTACGAAGGCTCAAGCTCGGCGGGAGTAAGGCGGATGGAAGCCGTTGCGGGGCCACGGGTGACTGAGTATTTCGAAGAGCAATTGAGCGGCAGGGACGAGGCGCTGGCTAAAGCCGAGCGCGAGAAGAAAGAGCTGGAGCATGCGCTAAACCAGTTAAAGGAACAATTGGCTTATGCGCAGTCTTCAAACCTTTCTGCAGAAGATCTGAAGGGCTTAAAAGTATTGCGCTCAAAGCTAGCCAATATGGACAGGGCGCAGATGCGCCTGGTGGCAGACGACTTTATGAATCGCAATGCGGCCGACGTCATTGTGCTTGGAAGCACCACGGCAACGGGCACGGTGGAATTTATCGCCGCCGTGCGCAAAGATCTTACGCCTAAAATTCATGCGGGCAACATCATCAAAGCCATCAGCGAGATGGTAGGCGGCAAAGGCGGAGGCCGACCGGATCGCGCCGAAGGCGGCGGCAAGGATGCAACGATGATCGATGCGGCTCTGGCGAAGGTAGCGGACCTGATCTAGATGCCCGACGCTGGTGTACTCGACGCCATTGTAGTTGGCGCTGGACCGACCGGACTCGCCTGCGGGATCGAGATGAAGAAGCGCGGCCTTTCTGCGATCTTGATCGAGAAGGGCTGCGTTGTAAATTCGCTTTACAACTACCCGACGAATCTGGTGTTTTTTACGACGCCCGAGCTGCTTGAGATTGGCGGCATTCCAATGACGGCCATGAACGAGAAGCCTACTCGCAATGAGGCTCTCAAGTATTATCGCCGCGTGGCCGATCATTTCAAGTTGGAGATTCGCCAGTACGAACGGGTCGATCATGTCGATGGAGAAGACGGCAATTTCTGCGTTCATTCGACAACCAGCGAGGGCGAGAAGAAGCAAAGTTTTGCCCGCAAGGTAATCTTTTCGACAGGCTACTACGATCTGCCGAATTACATGGGCATCAAGGGTGAAGATTTGCCCAAGGTGCTCCACTATTACCGGGAGCCGCATCCCTTTTACAACTCCGATGTGCTGGTGATTGGGGCCAAGAATTCGGCGGCGCTTGCTGCGCTTGAGCTTTGGTGGACTGGTGCACGCGTGACGCTGGTGCATCGCGGCCCCGACATCCACAAGCATGTGAAGTACTGGATCAAACCGAACATCGAGAATCGAATCAAGAATGGCGAAATCCCGGCATATTTCAACTCGACGGTCGATGAAATTCTTGTGGGCGAAGTGGTGCTGGCCACACCCGAAGGAAAAGTCCGGTTAAAGAACGATTTTGTATTTGCACTGACGGGTTATCACCCCGACTTTGAGTTTCTGGAAAGGCACGGAATCCGGCTCAACCCGGAAACACAGAGGCCGAATCTGAATCCGGAGACCTATGAAACAGAACGCCCCGGCATGTATCTTGCGGGAGTGCTGGTAGCAGGAGTTTTTACCAATGAAGTATTTATCGAAAATGGCCGGTTCCACGGGGAGAAAATTGCCGAATCGCTTCGCGTTCTGCTTGGCGCTTAGCCTGATGCTGCTGGCGGCCTGCGCTCGCAAACCCGCTAAGCTCACTTCGGCGGTAACCGTCTCGCGAATCCCGGTTCTCGATCCACCTGTAGTCGAGACGGCTCCCTGGGAGAAGGGGGTCCAGAAGGCCGGAAGAGAGCCGGGCGAAGCGGTGGAATTCTACCTGCAAAAAAGGGCGTTGGATGGCAAGGCAGAATTGCCGGCCGAGCGTTATCTGACAGAGCGGGAGCGCGTGTCGCGGATGCGGCGGATCTCTCTCAGGAGTGGTCGATTTACCAGTGGCAAGACTCCGCCCGCAGAGAGGCAAATTTCACTCGGTGCCTGGCGGGAGTTAGGG
>JBKJSR010000028.1:0-3298 GCA_046594355.1 Bryobacter sp. | reverse complement strand
GAAAGCCACAATAGCCTGGTATGGGCTCTTGCGCTCCGCGAGGTACGTCTTGAAGGCACGGGCGATGGTCGTCACCAGCGGCATCGAGCGGGCGATCCAGTATTTTCACGCGTTCACGACGTACCTCGCGGAGCGCAAGAGCCCATACCAGGCTATTGTGGCTTTCTCCGGCGAACACGAGTACAACGGCGCGAAGGTGAGCGAGGCGTCACTCAACGGGTTTTCGAGCAACGACATTGCAGCCAAAATTCAGACAGATCCGTACCGTTTCCTGATTTGCGCCGACAAGTTCCAGACCGGCTACGACGAGCCGCTGCTGCACACAATGTACGTTGACAAGGTGCTGTCGGGTATCAAGGCCGTGCAGACGCTGTCGCGGCTCAATCGTGCGCACCCGCAGAAGCGCGACTGCTTCGTGCTCGACTTCCAGAACAACAGCGAAGGGATCACCTTCGCCTTCCAGGACTACTTCCGCACCACGCTGCTCGCGGATGAGACAGACCCCAACAAGTTGCACGACCTGAAGGCGGCACTTGATGCCGCGCAGGTCTACGCGCCGGAGCAGGTGAACCGTTTTGTAGCCCTGTTTCTTGCAGAAGCGGAGCGCGACCAGCTCGACCCGATTCTCGATGCGTGTGTTGCGACGTACAGCGACACGTTGGATGAGGACGGGCAGGTGGACTTTAAAGGCAAAGCCAAGGTTTTTTGCCGCACCTACAGCTTTCTCTCGTCGATCATTCCGTACAGCAATGCGGAGTGGGAAAAGCTTTCAATGCTGCTCAACCTGTTGCTGCCCAAATTGCCTGCACCGATAGACGAAGATCTATCGAAGGGCATCCTCGAAACCATCGACATGGACAGCTACCGAGCCGAAAAGAAAGCAGTGCTCAAGATCGCGCTTGCCGATGATGACGCGGAGATCGAGCCTGTGCCGACGGATGCTGGCGGTCGCAAATCTGAACCCGAGTTGGAGCGTCTGAGCAATATCCTCAAAATCTTTAACGACCAGTTCGGCACACTGTTCACCGACACAGACCGCGTGGCGAAACGCATCCGCGATGACATCGCGCCACAGGTTGCCGCTGACGCTGCCTACCAGAACGCCAAGGAAAATACGCCTCACACCGCTCGTATTGCGCACGATCAGGCGCTGGGGAAAGTAATGCAGATCCTACTCAGGGATGACACGCAGGTCTACAAGCAATTCGTGGAGAACGAGTCGTTCCGCCGCTCTGTAGGCGATATGGTTTATGCGCTGACGAGTCGAGGTGATGTCCTACCGCCGCGGGGTAGCACAACTGCCAGCTGACGGGCGCCATGCACGCTGGAGCTGCAGCTTTCGGCACCTTGGTGCCAGATCAGTTGGTCGGTAAGAGATCGCGACTTGCGAAAGCTGAACGTCCGTTGACAATCTGAGCTAGGCATACGCAATCAGTTGTTACCGCAACTGGTAAGGGTAGATTCCGCCCGATGAAAGTGCTACCTCATAACGGACACTCTCACGAATTGATAAGCAGAGCTCAACAGTCGGCTCAGGCATTCCCCTTGAAAAAACTGGAAGAGGTGATGCCTGAGAGGCTGACTCTTACCGTCGCAATTATTGCTCATATTTATTGAAGCTAATATTTTTGCTTCTCTCACAAGTCATCCAATTTCTTTTTTTTGCTGAGATATGGAGGTCAAATTTTTCCTCAGTTGATCGGACATCAAATTTTTCTTGATTATCTTTAAAAAAGGAAAAGGGCACTTTTAGGAAGTGGAATTGTTCCGGATCATTTCCATTTTGCAGCAAAATATTTAGATTTCCTAATTTCCCTGAATCGAAATAGGTTTGTGGGAAAGTCAAAAACCAAATATCTTTTTCTGGATAATGCTTGGATACTCTGAGCATATTTAAAATATCGGCCGGGTGGTTTAGTTTTAACCATCGCTTGGCTAGCTCCCTAGTAGTCATTTCAATTTTCTCCTTCTAAAGTGGACCCCTCCGTCAAGACAATAATAGCCGAGCTTAAGAGGGTACCCGATCACATGCAGCTGAACGGCGCTGCCCCGATTTTATTTCTTTTCCTGATAAGGTTTTTTCACTCCCAGTGAAATTATCCACAATCCTTGCTCAGCATTGTGCGCTGGCCGGTTGGCTTTATCCAGCGTATTGTATCCAACGATTTGTGCGCTCATTACGTGTTGTAAAATACAAAACATTCTGTCAGCTCCAGCAGCAGCAATTCAGGTTCGATAGCATAGTCTTTCAGGTTGCACACACCTAACATTTTGCTTGCCGTCTGTTGAACAGCCACTTTACCCTCTAAAACGTGGTTCTACTGATCGAAAAATCGCGAATCAGGTCTACGGGCTCTTATCCCCTGAAACCACACGTGCATAGCCGTTCGATCTGCGCGAGATCTGACGCCTGTTAGCAGCCCCCTATGTCAGCCTAGTTAGACAATTCATACCAACCCCGAAGAATATCGCACCGAGTTCGATTCCAAACTCACCCATCTAGAGCCATGGCTCCCGCTGCTACGTCCAATTTCTGTCCAACATGCCCACCTGACTGGTACCCACCGCCCTCATCCGCCCGCGCCATGATGGCGTTAGCCAGATCGCCTCTATTTCCTAATCCCCTGTTGACGAGAGTACGTTCGTTCTCTATCATAGGTCGAGAACGAACGTACTCCGGAGACCGCTATGCCTAAAACCAACAATAATGCCAATTATCTCGCCCAGCTTCAGGATTACTATGCCCAGCACCGGGGGTTTCCCGCCTATGCCCGTCTGGGCGAGGTGCTGGGGCTTGCCGCGAAGTCGGCAGTCAAGAAGGTGCTGGAACGGTTGCAGGGGCAGGGTTTTCTTAACCGCACCCCGGATGAGGTCTGGGTGCCGACCCGCCAATTCTTCGAGCGGCCCCTGGCGGACTTTCGCGTTCCCGCCGGTTCGCCCGTCACCGCCAACGACGTCGGTGCGCAGCTGTTCGTCGTGGATGAATACCTGGTCGCCAAACCCTCCCGCACCACGTTTGTGTCCGTGAAAGGGGATTCCATGATCGACGCCGGGATTCATGACGGCGACGTGGCCGTGGTGGAAAAACGCCCCCGGGCCAAGTCGGGCGACATCGTGGTTGCCATCGTCGATGGCGAGCTGACGCTCAAAACACTCGACAAGGAAAACGGGGAATATATCCTGCGCCCCGCCAACAGCGCCTATCCCATCATCCGGCCGCGTGGCAATCTGGAGATGTACGGCGTCGTGGTGGGCATGATCCGGAAGTATCGAGGGTAAGCCATCATGTCAGGCAACA
>JBKJSR010000135.1:0-5190 GCA_046594355.1 Bryobacter sp. | reverse complement strand
CCGCCTCCATCAACTCTTCCAGTTGCGGCTCGAAAATCGGAATCTGCCCCGCACGCAAAGAGTTCACCTTGTTTTCGTCCACGTCGAGGCAATGCACATCGTGCCCGACAAAGGCCAGACACACTCCCGTTGTCAGGCCCACATAGCCTGTCCCGATGACAGCGACCTTCATTTAAGGCTCGACTTTTACCTGATTGACGACACTCGTAACGCCCTTCACTTTTTTAACGACCTTATCGATTTTCTGCCGTGATTTTTCTTTGCCGACGCGGCCTTGTATGGTCACCACGCCATCTTTTACTTCCACATTCAGAGTGCCGCCCTTGATGTCGGGATCGTTGGCCAGCCTCATTTTCACCTGGTCGTAAACCGTAGCGTCGCTGATCTTCTTCTGCGCGGCGGCCGGCGGCAGCAAGGCCGCCAGCATGGCCAGCATTATCATGATTCGTTTCATTTGCCCTCACTCGTATTCTGCCATCCCAATTCGTTGAGAAACGATTCATTCTCGCGCCACTTTGGTTTTACCTTCACAAAGAGTTCGAGGAAGAATTTGCGCCCCAGCATTTCTTCGAGTTGTATCCGCGCCCCAGTGCCAATCTTCTTGATCATCGCTCCCTTGGCACCGATCAGGATCGGCTTCTGGCCTTCCCGCTCTACGATAATGCTGGCCTGAACGACCGCGACATTCGACTTGTCTTCCCACTTCTCGACCACAACAGCAACGCTGTGCGGAACTTCTTCGCCCGTAAGACGCAAGATCTGTTCGCGGATGACCTCGGCGGCGATATTCCGCTCCGGCATGTCGGTCAGATAGTCCGCCTCAAAGCGCAGTTCGCCTTCGGGCAATCGCGCGAGAATCGCTTTTTTCAGTCCCGCAACGCCCTCGCCCTTGCTCGCCGATACGGGAAAGAGTTCATCAAATTCAAACACTTTTTGAAAGGCTTCCAGCCGGGGCAGCAGCAGACGCTTGTCGTCGATCAGGTCCACCTTGTTCAACACCAGAAAGGCGGGGACGGCATTCGCGTCTCTCGCGCGCCGCAAAGTATCGAGAGCCTGCTTTTCTTCTTCGGGCACTTCTCCACCTGCGGACAGCATTTTCGCGTCGGCAACATAGAGCAGCAGGTCTTTGCCTTCAAGCGAGGCCCGGACGCTCTGCATCATCCGGCGGTTGATCAGCGTGTCGCTGCGGTGGATGCCGGGTGTATCGAAAAAGACAATTTGTCCTTCTTTTTCGGTCGCGACGCCCATGATGCTCGATCGCGTCGTCTGTGGCTTGGCCGACACGATCGCCAGCTTGGTGCCCAGCAGCGCGTTCAAAAGCGTACTCTTGCCTGCGTTAGGCCGTCCGGCGATCGCCACCTTTCCAAACTTCGACTTACTCTTCGGTTTTTGTCTTCTCGGCATCTACTTCCTCTTCTAAACTCGTGGCCCGGCAGAGCCGCACCTGCTCCACTCTACGCTCGTCGCTCGAAAGAATCTCAAGCCGTACTCCATCGCGCTCAATCACTTCACTGGCTTTTGGCACCCTGCCAAACCATTCCGTCGCGAGGCCTCCGACAGTGGTTGCCTCTGTTTGCCCGTCCGGGCTGAATTCTAGCAAATCCCGCAAATGATCGACATCAAAGCTGCCTGCCACCACAAATCTTCCGTCCGCCTCAGTGATCAAATCGTGGCCCGGTTCATGCTCATCCCGAATTTCGCCAAATACGATTTCCACCAGATCCTCCATCGTCGCGAGGCCGGCTGTGTTGCCATATTCATCCACCACGATCGCCATGTGGTTGCCGTCGTGCTGCATCTCCTTGAGCAGATCCGTCACCAGCTTTGTTTCCGGAACAAACGCGATTGGCCGCTGAAGGTCCGCTGCCTTCATTCCCGCACGGTCTGCGTCTTCCACTTCGAACATGTCGCGCACGTGGACAAAACCTGTAATCTTGTCGATGTCTCCCTCAAACAAGGGGATGCGCGAGAACTGTTCGTAAATCACGAGACGCCGCAATTCTTCCAGAGTCTTTGTTCCGTCCATCGCGACGATATTCGGCCGGGCGGTCATTACCTCCCGCACCCGTTTATCGCCGAACGCAACCACGGACTGGATCAGTTTCTTGTCGCCTTCTTCAATGAGACCTTCTTCTTCGCCGGCGGCAATGAGCGCTTCGATTTCCTCTTGCGGACTGGCTCCGTCTTCCAGGCTTTCTGAAGGCTTGCTGATTTCGGCCAAGGTTTCGGCAAAGTGCAACAAGGCCGCAAAGGGCCGCATCAGCAAAGCCATGAAGCGCAGCAATGGAACCAGTGGTCCTAACACTTCTCCCGATGCGCGGCGGTACATAAGCTGCGGCACCAGATAGGAGAACACGGCCATCGAAAGAAGCGCCACGCAGATTCCCTGAATGATGTCGAGCACAGGTGTAGGACTGCCATTGTTCAGAAAATAGGCAAGCACGCCAATGCAGACCAGCAAGCCATGCTTGTAGAGGCTGAACACCAGCGCCGCGTGGTCGGTTTCCATGCCCAGCTTAGGCGCGATTTTCTCCTTGAAGTGCTCAAGGGCCGCAAAGTCGCGAGCTCTCAAGCGCATCCCCTCGAGGTATAGCAGTTGCACGAAGGAAAACAGCATTAAGGCCGCTAGCGCCGCGACATAAATTGCGATCCAGAACAAGGTCATCGTCGGCTCCGCTCGATCAGCCCCGAGGCCAAGCCGAAGTCTTTGCGCCATCTGGTCTCAAGCTTCTTCATCTGGCCGCGATCCTTTTCGTGGTCCATGCCGACCAGGTGCAGCGCCCCGTGCAGCATTAAAATTTTGAGCTCTTCGAGCAAGGTGTGGCCCTGTTCGGTTGCCTGCACGGCGGCGCGTTCGATTGAAATCGCCAGCTCGCCTAAATCCTCCGTCCCGCCACCAGGAAAGCTCAGGACATCGGTTGCATAATCGTGCCCGAGAAACTCTTTGTTCAATTGCTGCAGTTGCGCATCGTTACTGAGCAGACAAACAAAACTGCGGCCCTCCAGCACCTTCTCCACCAGCTCTGCCGCAAAAGCGCGCAGCGCAGCTCTTTCCTCCGGGGGGAGAGGCTTGCGGAACAGAATGGAAACTCGTTTGCCCATTAGGCTTCGGGTAAATCTAAGGAAGCACCGGGCGAGATACTCGCCGCCGCCGCCGCTGCCGGTACCGGATCGTCCAGCTTAAGATGCATCTGCCGACCGATACCCGTCTTCTCCGAATAACTTTCGTAAGCCCGAACAATCCGCTGCACCAGGCTATGACGCACCACGTCCATATCGTCGAAGTGGATGAACGCAACTCCTGTCACGTTCTTCAGCACTTCGATCACTTCAATCAGTCCGCTTCGTTTGCCGCCCGGCAGGTCGATCTGCGTGATGTCGCCTGTTACGACCATCTTTGAATTGAAGCCCATGCGCGTCAGAATCATCTTCATCTGATCTGGCGTACAGTTCTGGCTTTCGTCGATGATGATGTAGGCGTCGTTGAGTGTGCGCCCGCGCATGAAAGCGATGGGGGCGACTTCGATGGTGTGCTTCTCGAGCAATTTCTCCACCTTGTCGGCTTCGATCATGTCGAATAGTGCGTCATAGAGTGGACGCAAATAAGGGTCTACTTTTTCCTGCAAAGTCCCCGGCAGGAACCCGAGCTTTTCGCCGGCTTCTACTGCGGGGCGGGTAAGAATGATCCGGCTCACCTGCTTGTTCATCAAGGCGGAGACTGCCATGGCAACCGCCAGATAAGTTTTGCCGGTGCCCGCTGGACCGATGCCAAAAGTCAGATCGTTCTTTTCGATCGCTTCGAGGTAGCGGCGCTGGTTTACAGTTTTTGGCGCGAGAATCTTCTTGCCAAAACTGCGCTGCCTGCCGCTTAGGTAAAAGGATTGTAAAGTTGTCTGGTCCTCCACCGTCGCGGAGCGCAGAAAACTGTTCAGGTCGGCACTCGAAACGACATGCCCTTCCTTCTGCAAGAAGAGATAATCCTCAAAGATCGAGCGGGCTCGCTCGACTGCGCGATCCTCACCATCGATCTCCAGATTGTCGTGACGCAGAAAGGTACGAACGCCAAGATTGTGTTCTAAAAGACGAATGTTTTCGTCTCGGGTGCCAAAAAAGGACTCTATGCCCTTGCTTACGGGAACGTTGATCTTCAACTTCTATCAGTATACGGGAATATCTTTCGGGGTGTTTCGAGGGCGAAGCGTTCACAAAACTTTACATCTCTTTTGGATCATCCCTCTAACTTCTCCGTCTTAAGATGCGTCAGGACTTTATAGATGCCAACTATCGCTTCGATTTTCAGACTTTCCATCCTTAGTGTTTTGGGTGCTTCGCTTTGGGCGCAAGCCCCGGCTTCGAAGCCAGTGGTTGGCGCTGTCCAGGCGGCGGACGCCTCTAGCCGCACGCTCACGATCAAGGCCGACGACGGATCGGAAACAAATGTGAAGGTTGCGGCAACGGCCCGTGTTTCGCAAATTCCAGCCGGTGAAACCTCATTGCAAAACGCCAAGCCCGTCGAGTTGTCCGCTGTCGGCGTCGGCGACCGCGTGATCGCGCGGGGAGTCATTGCCGATGGAACCCTGAATGCGACTCTGGTGGTTTTGATGAGCAAGACGGACATCGCGAAGAAGCAGCAACAGGAGCAGATGCTCTGGGCGACCAAGGGTGTTTCGGGTATGGTCACTGCGGTCGACAAGGCTGCCAACACGGTGACAATTAACTACCGTGGACCCGAAGGCGTGAAGCCAATGAAGATCACGATCGCGGAGAAGGCGAACGTGAAGCGCTATTCGGAAGGCAGTGTCAAGTTTGCCGACGCCACTGTGAGTTCCATTGCCGAAATCGATGTGAACGATCAGGTTCGGGCGCTCGGAGCCAAGAGCGATGACGGTTTTGCTTACAAGGCCGATCATCTCGTCAGTGGTGCTTTTCGGAATATCGCCGCCACTGTCAGGAGCATCGATCTTGCCAACGGGGTGATGGAAGTCATCGATCTCGATACGAAGAAGCCGCTGCAGGTCAAGGTCGGCAAAGAAGCCAGTTTGAAGAAGCTGCCGGTAATGGCGGCGACGATGATGGCGATGTCGATGAACGGCGGCGCCGCTGGAATGGGCGGCGGCGCCGCTGGTGGCCCTCCGGCAGGAATGTCCATGCGGCCACAACAGGGTTCTGGTGCTCGGGGAGCAGGTGGTC
>JBKJSR010000014.1:0-5972 GCA_046594355.1 Bryobacter sp. | reverse complement strand
CACTCCTGAACAAGCCGATAGAGAATCACCTCAGTTTTCTTAGCCAATTTCCCCATACGGGATAGAGCAAGTTTTACCTGTGCCGGGTGAACCCGGCTAAAGCGGCTCACTAGTTGGCGGAGGGCTGCCCCCAACCCCAATTGTTCAAGAACAGCCGGGCTAAGGGCGGCGATCAATCGCCGAATCTCGAGAATCGTTAGCTCGGTCAAGTCCCTTGTTTCTTTCAACTTGCTCTTCAGGGCAGCTTGTTCCGGCTTGAGATTTTCCTCGATCATCTCCAGTTGCAAACGAATGCAAAGCATCGATTGCCCTGCCTCGTCATGCAGTTCGCGGCTGATGCGCCGGCGCTCCATTTCTTCCACTTGCAGCATCCGCTCGGCCAGACGCCTGACCTGTTCCTCCCGGGCTGCCAGGTCTTCCATCAACCTGGCCTTGGCCGCACCCATCAGGCAACGTTCGGCGGCAATCTCCAGCATTTCCTGCTCGCGAGGCAGCCAGTCGTAGTTCTTTCGGAAGCGAAATTGCATCACCCCCCGCAAACGCGACCCGTCCACCAGCGGCACGCTCCAGCAAGTCGCATAACGGTCCTTGGTGCGTTTGTCGAGAACCAATGTTCCCGCATAGTCCGCTTCGCTCAGGCAAAATGGCTTGGCGAGAGCAACCGACAACTCCGATTCATTCGTAACGAGGTGAGGCGGTATTTTCGTCCCTTCGCCAACATAGGCCATGGGCACCAAAACCTGGTCGTTCTTGTCGAGAAAGAACAGGCAAGAACTGTCGGCGCGGTAAAGCGTCGCCAGCGTCGTCAGGAATCGCCGCAGCAACTCATGCAGTCCCCGGCTCTCCAGTTCAATCCGGAACAACTCGCTGTAAGCCTGCGTTTCGCTCTCCCGCACCTGGTAGTAGGCGTTGTTCAGCGTCAGCAAAATGCAGAAATGCAATTGCTCGTTTGCCCAACGGAATTGCGCCGCCCGCTCCTTGCCCAACTTTTCTATTAGCGGCAGCAGAAGGCGGTCATACTCCTGCAGCGCCTGCTGGATGCCACCGGGAGGCAAATTCAGCTTTGCCAAACGCCGTCCGCTATATTCCACCTGCTCCAGAAAATCGAGCATTGACTTTCGGCTCCCCTTCGCCGGACCCAAGACCCGTGCTGCGGTACCCGTTGTAATGGCTATCAGTGCCTGAATTTGCCGCGAAGCGAATCGCAGCCCTTTCAGGCGCTCTACGAATTGCTTCTCCAGTCCGTCCGACAGCGGGCAAAGCCACTGCGCCAAACCAGCCAGAGGCTTCCGCACGGGATCTTTAAGGATGTGTGCGGCATTCGCCAAAACCGTTGAAGTTTCTACTCTCGGAACTGCAGTTGCCATTACGATCTTCCAGATATATCGGGCGCATAGGGCAAAAGCTTTAGTCCCGATGGAAAAATCAATGAAATTAGCTGGGGATTCGCCTCAGCTCGCAGGATCGGCTAGCCAATATCGAGATACAGCGCGCTCACAGGCAGGCGCTTATGCGATTGGCCCTGTTCCCACCCTCGTTCCACAACCATCAAACTTTCACTGCACCAATCGCTTCCGCTCCGAACCCGCGCCCATCGTCCTAAAGACTCCGCGAAACAGACGCTGGCTCAAACGCAGGGATACGAAGCGCTCCGTTCAACCAGAACCGATTCATGTCCCTGCCGATCCTCGCGCCCTTATAATCGACGCGCTTCAGGACTTTTTGGATGCTTGCTTTGCCAATGCGGCGCACGATCAATCGACGTTTGGAAACCGCAGTTTGGCAATGTGATCTTTCTGAAGCCGTTGATTCGAAGCGGAAATTCACCGGCTCCGAAGTTACCCAAAGGGGGAATGGCCTTGAATCACCCAAGCGCGTGAACCGGCAAAGGCAAAGCCTCGATCCATACCATCCCACTAAAGTGCTCATCGGCACTCATAAAAATTTTGCTATCGAAATCGAAGCGCCAATTCATGATCTTGAAGGTAGAGGATGGATCAAAACACGCCACAGTCCGTCGAGGTGCAGCGCATCGCGTTACTGCGCTTTGCGAAGCGTAAAGTACAAAAACACCGCTGGTCCTGCTGCCGCGAAATGATTTTCCCGGGCCGCCACCGTCTCAAAAAAAAAGGCCCTGCCGCACGGCAGCTCGCCGTCAACGACAGGGCCAAAGGAATCAACTCTTAAGCCAGTTGCTTCTTGCAGTACTCATAGCACTTCTTCACTTCAGCCACCGTGTCGGCGCCCTTGTATTCGTACTCAATATTGGCCGGGAATTTATACTTCTTGGCCGCCATCAGCTCAAGCACGGCTTTGATCGGAGTGTCGCCCTCGCCAAACGGCATGTTCGCGCCCTGGTTCTTCTTGCGGTCTTTTACGTGGATGCAAACGGTGCGGTCGGCGATCTTTTCGAGGTAGGAGGTCGGGTCGAAGTTGGCGGCGGTAAAGTGTCCGATATCGAGGTTGATGCCAATGTATTTGCTGGTGCCATTCATCGCTTCGGCAAAGTTTTCGGCGGTAGCAAATTCATTCGGTTTGATGTTCGAGTGATTATGCATTCCAACATAGACCTTCGCCTTCGCGGCAAAGGGGTCGATCCGCTTGGCGGTCGTGATATTCGAAGACGCAGTCAACTTGTTGATGCCAAGCGCTTTCGCAAATTCAAAACCCCGCTCAATTTCTTTGTCTGTAAAATCTTCGCGGAAGCTGTAGTTGTAAGCCCACAACTCAATGCCGGCCGTATCGAGCTTTCTGCGAACTTCCTTGAAGTGGTCCAGGCTCACCGTTTCGCGCCACTTGCGCAGTTCCGCCCGGTCTTTGATCTTTGGTTCTACGTGGCCGCTCCAAAGTTCCACCTTGCCGAGTCCGATCTCGGTCATGGCCTGGATGGCGGCATCGAGTTCACGATCGCGGAAGCTGTAGCTCTGGGCACCAATCGAAACGCCCTTAATTGTCGAATTGATTTTGGCGGCGGACAACGAAGCCGCGCCGACGGTCGCCAAGGCGCCAGCGGCAAATTCTCTACGGGATAGCATGTAGTTATTCTATGCGCCCAACAAGCAAAATTTGTGTGCCACCGGCATTTGCCGTACCCAGCCCAGATACCTGGATCAGATAGGTCTTGCCTTCTTCGATATCGAAGCGAAGCTGTGGCTGCGTAGCCGACTTCTCACAGGCCTTCTCCTGCTCCCGGCTTGTCCCGCCTTCGTACACGGTAATCACGTTGCCGCGAGAGGCCGCTTGTGCTCCCGTTGTAAACGCCGAGATGTAGAGAGGTCCGGAGTAGGGTGCTACCAGGCGGAACCAGTTTCCCCGCGAATCCACCGAATCCGTGCAAGAATGCACCGGTGACGATTCCGGATTGGGTGCCGGGAACCCGAGCGTGCTGCTGCTGCCCACAAAAGGCAGACTGGCGAGCACGAAGGCCGCCGCTGGGCTCCCGTGGTTGGCCACCGGCCTGGCTGGCGACTGCAACACATTGAGCCCCCGGTCGCCAACGAGAATCGAACTACTCCGTTGCAGCGTCGAAGTGTTGACGCTCAACTGAAGCGACACCTCCCCCGGACCCTTGCCCGCAGCAGTCAGCACCCTCGCCCAGGTGCTGTTCGGCAACACCGCCCAACTGCAATCGGCCCCCGTCTCCAGATTTGTTTTCACCAATCCGCCAAAGGCATTGACCGCTGCAACCGGACTCAATACAAAATTGCACGCCGTCGGCTGCTCGCCATTCAGCGTTACAGACCAGGCACCTCTGCCGTGGGTAAAGGCATAAAGAGTCGAGACATTGTTTTCCCGTACGATACTCATCCCTTCGACTACCGTGTTCACAAAGCCTGAATCCTCCTTGGCCCAGCTACTACCGCCATCGAGCGAAGCAAAGATCCCTGCGTCGGTTCCAATGTAGAGATTCTGAGAATTTGCCGGGTCAATCGCAATCGAATGCGCGGGCAAATCCGGCAACCCGCTGTCGCCGCTTCCATCCCAGCGCACCCAACTCGCGCCACGGTCTGTCGAGCGGAACAAATGGCCCTCCCCGGTGCTGTTGTTGAACGTGCTGATTGTGGCATACACGATGTCCTGATGATTCGGGTCGAATTCGAGCGACGAAACATATCCATTGGTGCGCGCAAACTCAAAGGACCACTCTGAATCCTCGCCGTCCGCAGTCGCAGTATTGCTGCGGTACACACGCCCCGTGGTCGTGCCAAACACCACACGCTCCGGGTTGCCCGGGGCAATCGCCATTGCGCTGATGTTGCCCAAAGGAAGCGCCTGGCTCACCCGCTTCCAGTTGTCCGCGCCATCGTCGGTACGCCACAAAGATCGGCCACCGATGTAGAGCCGTTTCGACTCGTTCGGGTCCATGCGAAAGGGGGTAATGAATAGAAAATTCCCCGTCGCTTCTGTAATGCCGGACGTTGCACTGCTGAAGCTCAAGCCATTGGTTGCCCGCAGCAGTGAGAGCCCCGTAGTCTCAACATAAACCCGGTTTGGGTCGTCGGGAGCAAACGCGACATAGCCGCCATCGCCTCCAGACATCGATCCCCAAAGCTTTCCCTGTGCCGCGCTTCCGCGGTTGGTGCCGTTGTCCTGCTTGCCGCCCAAATACGCGGAGCCGCCAGGAAATGGAAGTCCGTGATAGAACTGCGAAGTGGTCATGCCGCGAGACAATTCCACAAAGCGCATCCGCGTCCCGCCCGTAGTGCAGGCATCACTCGGCTGCATTCCCACCACCGCATCGGCATTGTCC
Organism: Bryobacter sp.; assembly: GCA_046594355.1. Lineage (GTDB taxonomy): Bacteria > Acidobacteriota > Terriglobia > Bryobacterales > Bryobacteraceae > Bryobacter. The sequence goes on along the minus strand of JBKJSR010000014.1, from coordinate 1,222 downwards.
GTGCGATGCAGGCCGCCGTCATTCAGAAAGTACACCGACCGGTTCGTCTGCCCGTCGTAGCGCGGGTGAAACAGAATCAGGTGATGATCCGCATGGGCGTAGGCGCCGTTGGTAGCCGGAGCCCACCAGTAGGAAGCCAGGCCCCAATTCGAACCCCCATCTTCAGACTTCATGATGTCGATACCGCCCGCGAACACCCGGTCTGGATTGGTCGGGTCAACGGCGAGTGCAATGTCGTACCAGCCCTGATTGCGATACAGGATGGCTCCCGTGCTCGAACAGACGTCATTGAAAAGGCGCACCGGGTTCGAGAGCAGCGCCGTATTCATACGCTTCTCGTCCTTGTTGCTGGCCCGCGTCTCCCAACTGTCCTTGTCGCCACTTAAGTTGGATCGGAACACGGCCAAGAGGCCGTCACGATAGTTGCCCTCTTCGCGGCTGGATGCCAGAACATAGACGATTTCCGGGTTGGATGGCGCAATCGCAATCGCCGACCTCGACATGTTTTCATTCGTCAGCACCGCCTCCCAGGACGAGTCCCCTTCCGCCGACTTGTTACGGAAAATCGTTGCCGCAGTGGTGCGGCGTCCACAGGCGGCATAAAGATAATCGTTCGTTTGGTTCGGGCTTAACACCAGGTCCTGACATCCATCAAAAGGGGCAATCCGTTCCAGTGCCATCGACCACGATGCGCCGCCATCCAGAGAACGAAATACGCCCTGGTTCGTCGCCGCATAAATCCGGTTCGGACTCGCCTGGCTGATCACCAGCTTGTTCACGAATAGAAACGCCGTCTTGTTGCGGGTGGCCTCCAGAGGCTGCCAGGTCTTACCCCCGTCGACGCTCTTGAATATGCCCGCCCCCCGCACGGCGTCAATGTTGCCAAATCCCTCACCGGTGCCGGCATACAGCGTATCGGGGGCGCTAGGGTCGATGGCGAGTGCGTTCACAGCCATGTTGGGCAGCATGTCTCCGATCGGCTCCCAGTTCTGTCCCGCGTCGGTGGTCTTCCAGACGCCACCAGAAGCCGCCCCAAGGTACATTGTCGTATCCCGCTGGGGATGAAACACGAGGGTACGTGCACGCCCAGCGATATTAGTTGGCCCTAACTCCCGCCAGGCACCGAGTGAAATTTGCCTCTCTCGGGAGTGGTCGATTTACCAGTGGCAAAACTCCCCCCGCAGAGAGGCAAATTTCACTCGGTGCCTGGCGGGAGTTAGGG
>JBKJSR010000049.1:0-2746 GCA_046594355.1 Bryobacter sp. | reverse complement strand
AAACGATACTTCGACCTCTATCCGGCAGACAAAATCGAGATGCCGGACTATGCAGAAGTGCCGCAGGGAGCGCCAGCGTTTGCAGGTACGAACTCGGGGGAACTGCGAAGCTACGGGGATATCGGGAACGGCAAGATCAGCGCGGACAAGGCGCGGGAACTTGTGAGGGCTTATTATGCCTGCACTTCCTATACGGATGCGATGATCGGCAAGGTGCTGGGGGAGCTTGACAGGCAGGGTTTGCGGGAGAACACGATGATTGTCCTGTTTGGAGACCATGGCTGGCATCTGAACAACCATGGCCAATGGAACAAACATACGAATTATGAGAAGGCGACCAATAGCCTGCTGATTGCTTCAATGCCGGGGCAAAAACAGCGGGGGGTGAAGTGTGAGCGCCTCGTTGAGTTTGTGGATATTTTTCCAAGCATCGCAGATGCCGCCGGGCTGAAGGTGCCTGAAGCGCTGGAGGGGACGAGCTTTGTACCGCTGCTCGACGACCCGAAGCGCAAATGGAAGAGTGCGGCGTTTAGCCAGTATCCACGGACGCATGAGGGGCAGGCATTGATGGGATATTCCATGCGGGATGCGCGCTTTCGATTGACGGAGTGGCGCAAGCGCGGGACGGCTGAGGTGGTGGCACGTGAGCTTTACGATTATCAAGAGGATCCGCACGAAAGCGTGAACCGGGCCGAGCGGCCGGAGCTGCAGGGCCAGATTGCCGCCATGAGCGCGCAGATTACTCGTATCGCGGGACGTCGACGGGATTGACCTTTCTTGCGCTGTTCCTTGCCGCCCTGGGAAGTGAGGCGCACCACGTTTGCGAGGAAAGGTGTTGAGATTTTGAGCGAAGAGAAGGGAGAGGAGCCTGAGCCGAACGGGGGAGAATGGCGCAGGCTCCACAGGACTCTCAAAAGGGATAGGAGGAAGCTTATAAGAAGCAACTAGTTTTGTGCGGGAGGAGGAGGGCCGCCGGGGCCGCCCGGACCACCCGGACCGCGGCGATTTCTACGCTCCGCCTGGAACTTGTCGAACTTCTCGATCTGGTCTTCCTTAAGAACCTTTTTGATCTTGGTAGTGGACTCAGTCATAAGCTTCATCATCTGCTCACGGCTTTCATCGCTGGGGCCGTTCGCCATGAGCTCGCGCCCCTTCTTCTGCTGGTCGGCGAGGATGGGGCGGATGGCCTTTTCCTGATCTTCGGTGAGACCGACGGCTTCTTTCATCGCCGCGAGCTGGCGGGTGAGCATCTGCTCGGGGTCACCGCCGCGACGGCCGCCTTGGCCTTCGGGAGCCTGGGCAAAACTAAGTGCCGGTAGCAATGTGATTGCCGCGGCAAGGACGAACTTGGTAAATGTGTTCCGCATAATCCGAGTTTGCGGTGGATTCGTAAAGGCGGTATGTGCAAGGCAAGGAAAAGTGTAAAGTTTGAGTAAAAAAGGGGTGCCGAGCAGTTGAGGCTGATTAAGCTTAAGCTGGAAGACCATGAGCGAGACACCTCTGTTGCTGATTGACGATGACATGAAGCTGGCGCGATTGTTGAAGGACTACCTGACACCGCTTGGCTACGAAGTGGATGTAGTTCACAATGGCGCGGCTGGTTTGAAGAAGGCGATGGAGATGCCGTATGCGGCGGTGATTCTGGACGTGATGCTGCCTGGCATGAATGGCATGGAAGTGTTGCGGGAGTTGCGGCGGGTATCGAATGTTCCGGTGCTGATGCTGACGGCTCTTGGGGATGAGCCGGATCGCATTGCGGGGCTTGAGGTTGGCGCGGACGACTATGTGCCGAAGACGTTTTCGACACGCGAGCTGCTGGCGAGATTGCGGGCCGTTTTAAGGCGGAGCCAGATGAGCACTAGAGTGCGCATGGAGGCGGAATCGACCGTGGTTGTCGGGGAATTGAAGATCGATGTGGATGCACGCTCGGCCGAATTACGGGGAGAGACGCTGGTGTTGACGCCGATCGAGTTCGACATGCTGTTGAGTTTGGGGAGGGCGGCGGGACGGGTGAAGTCGAGGGAACAGTTGTTGCTGGAGGTGGCGGAACGAGACTTTGAAGTGTTCGATCGCTCGATTGACGTTCACATCTCTTCGCTACGAAAGAAGCTGGGCGACGATGCGAAGTCGCCTCGCTGGATCGAGACGGTGCGCGGGGCCGGTTATCGATTGAAGAAGTCCGGGGCAGAGGCATGATCGAGAAGACAAGGTTTCGACTGACGACGAAAATTCTGCTGCTGGCGCTGGGGAACGTGGCAGTGTTGGGGATTGTGTTTCTTGCCTTTGTGCGGCTGCAGTTGGGGGAAGACCTCGAGAGTTTTTTGATGACGACGGCGCGGGAGAGGATCTTGAGCGAGTCGCGGAGCATTGCGCTGGAGATGCGGGACAACGAGGCGAGTACATGGAACCAGGTGCTTGCGGATCATAGCTCGGCGCATGGAGTTACTTTTGCGCTGTATCGCGGAGATGGAGTTTGGGTGGCGGGTGAGAAGTTGAAGCTGCCGGTGGAATTGAAGGAACGGATGGCATCGCCGCCGGGTGGGCGGGGTCGCGACGGCGGAAGGTCGTGGGGCGGGCCGCCGCGCGAAATGCCGTCGGCAAAAGCGATGGCCAACTTTAGTCCGGGACCCTTACTGCACATAGCCAAGAGCGACAGCACCTATAACTACTGGGTAACCATGCGGACTTTTATTCCACCGGCCGGGCCAGATGAGAGGCCTTCGAGGGGCATGCTGGTGATTGCTTC
>JBKJSR010000780.1:0-3547 GCA_046594355.1 Bryobacter sp. | reverse complement strand
GCCCACTTGAGCGAGGACGACTCCAATCTGACCGGCGGGGATCTGTACCCACGGGAATCTCTGCACCGCATAGAGCGGCCAAAGACGGAAGCGGAGCCCAGGCATCAGCAATTCGGCCTGATATCCGGCTTCTCCATGGAAGGCGATGAGGTTGTCGTCGCTCAGCTTGTTCGCCGAGAAACGTTTGGTGACGAGCCCGACTTCACTCGGGCCAATGCGATGAAAGGACAGCAAATAAACGCCAAATGCGGCGAGCAGAAACAGGCCCGCTGCAAAGGCAAGAACAAAGATCCACATGGGATTGTTTACCTTTCAGAAATTCAAAATGTAAGTTTGGGTTGGGTAAATCAGAGCGGCGCTTTAATTCGGTTTGGTGGGATGGTGCATGTTAGAGCCACCTGGCTCGCAATATCAAGAGTAGATCCACTTCTTACAATAGTCAATCGAAATCGGATAGCTTACGCTCGAAAACAAGCAGACTTATAGTTTGCCCGTCTTCCATCAGGTTCCGCAAATGCTGGAAGCCGGCGGCTCGCGACGCGGCTAGAGCGCGGAGATTGGACGCCGCATGTACAAGATAACACAGGGATTCTCCCGGATAGAGAACCCACAGCACACGGTCGAGAAATTGCCCGATCATGGCTTGCCCCAAACCACGGCCCAAAAAAGCAGGATCGCCAATGTAGAAGTCCATACATACGCCACTGTCGAGTTGCAGCCGGGATGCATAATCTGGCCAAGCCGCGAGTGTGTAGGTTTGTAAGTAGGCGAACGGCTCATGGTCTATCATCGCGATCCAGCAGCGGGTAGGCCAGCCGGGTGCGAGTCTCGGGCGATAGTGGGCCTCGACTTCCGTGAGTGAGATCGGCTCTTTCTGGTAGAACTCGCGAACCAGAGGCTGATTGAGCCAGGTGTGCTGGAGCGCGAAGTCGTCTTCAGTGAGGGATCGAAACTGGATCTCGGGCGACATGGACTGACAGCTATTTTAGGCGAGCGAGTGAGAGAGTTTACTGGCAAGATTGGCATATGAGTGAAGCGTTACTGAGTTCGGGAAGAACATTGGGAGTGATTGGCGCGGGTGTTATGGGGACAGCGCTTCTAAAGGGAATGCTCGATCACGGGCTGCTGACGCGTGCGCAAGCCTGGGCAACGGCCAAGACAGAAGCGAGTTGCGTCGAAGTAGCGCAGAGCCTGGGCATCGCGACCGCTCGCGAATACGAGGGTCTGGTGGGCGATGCCGAAATCCTGCTGATTGCCGTCAAGCCCGCGCAGGCGCAGAAGGTTGCAGACAAATTGAAACACGCCGGGCTGCGCCCTGATGCGCTGCTGATCAGCGTGCTGGCGGGTGTGACGACAGAGCGCTTTGAAGGATTTCTCGGGAGCGAGAATGCGCTGGTGAGGGCGATGCCGAATACGCCGTGTCTCGTGGGTCACGGCGTTACCGTGTATTGCGGCGGTCGCTGGGCAGGTACGAGACACCTTGAGTTGGCGCAGAAGATTTTTCTGAGCGTGGGCAAAGCGCTTGAAGTGGAAGAGCACTACTTCAACGCGATTACGGCGCTGAGCGGGTCTGGGCCGGCCTACATGTATCTGGTGATGGAATCGCTGGCCGATGCCGGTGTAAGAGTTGGATTGCCTCGCGATCTGGCGATGGAGCTGGTGGCGCAGACGATGCTGGGGTCGGCGAAGATGGTGCAGCAAACGGGCCGCCATCCCGCTGCGTTGCGCGACGATGTGACGACGCCGGCAGGATGCACGATCGGTGGTTTGCTGATGCTCGAAGACGGCAAGATACGCAGTGTGCTGGCCCGCGCCGTGGAAGAAGCGACGCGGATTGTGGAGCAACTCGGCAAAGGAAAAAGCTGAACCCATGCATTCGATCCTCAATCTCGTGCGTATGGATTAGCAGATGGGTTCTTTGCCAAGCTTCAGCGATCTGGTTGAGCGGCACCAGGGAATGGTGTTCTCAATTACATTGCGTGCTTTGGGCAACCGGGCGGTGGCAGAGGATCTGACACAGGAAGTGTTTCTGAGTCTGCACGAAAACCTTGCCGGGATCGAGACCGAAGATCATGCACGCAACTGGTTGCGGCGCACGGCGGCAAACCGGTCGATCGATGAGATCCGCCGGTTGAAGTATCGCCGTGGGCCTTCGCTCGATCAAGTGGCTGAGCCGTCGGAGGATGCCAGGGAATCGGATCCTTTTTTGCTGGCGCAATTGCGCGAGTCGGTGGCGAGTCTTCCACCGCTGGCAAGGCTGTTGACGATCATGCGCTTTCAACAGGAGATGGAACCGCGGGAGATTGCCGCAGAGCTGGACATTCCGGTGGCGACGGTGAAGAGCCGTCTGCACCGGACGATGAAGCTGCTGCGGGGCAAGCTGGAAAATCGTTTTGAAGTGAGGAAAATCCGATGATGGACGAGCGGGAAATCGAAGAGAATTTGCGGGCGGCTTTGCGGCCCGTGGCGGCTCCTGCGGGCTTGGCAGAGCGGATCGTGGGGCGGGCAGAGGCCCGTGCGCATCAGACGCGGCGGCCGATCGTGCAGCAGACCTGGCTGCGCTGGAGCGCTCTTGCGGCGATGCTCACCATCGGCAGTTTCGGCTGGCTCAAGTGGAACGAGAAGCGGCAGACCGGGCAGATCGAAGCCCGCCGGGCAGCTGAGCAGTTTACGCTCGCGTTGCATATCGCCACGCGCAAGATTTCGCGGTTGCAGAAAAATCTAGTGATTGAGATCCCGCTGGGCCGGAGCGAAAGCGGGCAAAGAGAGAGACCATGAATCCAAAACATATTGTTGCGATGTTGTTTTTTAGCCTGCTCGCGTTTGCCGAGCAAGAGCTCGACCTGAGTTTCCTGAAGGGCCTCGAAGCGAAGGCGAAGCAGACGACCGATATCAATCTCGGACCGGAACAGATTCAACTGATGAGGGGCTTTTCCGGCGAAGGATCCAAGGAATTACTGGGCCTCGGCAAGTCGATCGAGCTGGTTCAAGTGAGAAGCTTTCAATTCGATGGTGAAGGAATGTACAGCCTCGAGGATATGGAGGCGCTGCGGCAGAAGTTGAAGTCGAGCGACTTTGTGTCCATCATTTCCGTGAAAGAGCGCAAGGGCTTTACGGAGATCGCGATGCGCAAAGGGCCGAAGGGTATGCGTGGCTTTGTGATTTTGTCGGCGGAACCAAAAGAGGTGACGGTGGTCAATATCGTCGGAGATATCGATATGAATTCGCTCTCGAAGTTGACCGGCAAGTTTGGCATTCCGAACATACAGATGGGGCCGAGCGGCAAGGGCAAGGGCAGCGGCAAGAATGAGAAGGACGACGAGAACTAGTGATTCGATCGCCAAGACCGGCGCTGACGGCAGCGCGGAGCGAATTGTTTGCAGCTTGGCGATCCTTTTGATCTAGAACAAAGGTCCGCGTGGAGTGAAGCGGCGAGGGGCTTTCTTAGCGGCAACCTTTTTGGCCGCAGGCTTCTTGACGGCAGCTTTCTTGGCGGCGGGCTTCTTGCGCTGGACGCCCAACGAGGTTTCGAGAACGGACTCAAGGA
>JBKJSR010000692.1:0-4271 GCA_046594355.1 Bryobacter sp. | reverse complement strand
GGGTTTCTTGTATCTGGTTGTAGATGGTTCTGAGGGCTTCAAGAGAAGTCCTCAAACGGCGAAACTCGGCGAACTCGCGGCCGGCGGCCTGGCTCTTACCGGAGCTCTGGTAGGCTTTTGCAAGACGATAGCGAGCGACATCGTTGGAAGGGTCTAGAACAACCGCCTTCTCGAGCAGGATGATGGCCTGAGCGGACTGGCCCAAGGCAATCTGTGCCTTACCGGCGGCAATCAGGGCGTCGGGAAAAGAGGGCTGCAATTGAATGGCGCGGGTAAAATGACTAAGGGCGTCTTTGGATTGATTTCGCAGCCAGAAGAGTTCTCCCAACTGGTACTCCGCAGCAGCATCGTTTGGATTATTGCCAAGTTCCTGTTGGAAGTGATTTTCGACTTCAAGACGGGTAGCGTCGTCGGTCGAGAGATTCATCAGGGCCACCCCAAGGGCACGGTGACAGCCTGGCAGGCGAGGCTCGATTTCGAGAGCCTTGCGATATTGGGCGATGGCACCTGCAAAGTCGCCATCACTTTCGAGGAGTTCGCCGGTGAGTTGATGGAGGCGGGCTGAATCGGGCGCGGTTTTAACCAGTCCGGCAACAGCGCGAGCGCCGAGAGTTGCATGCATGTGATAGGAGAAATAGAGGACTTCGATGTTTGTGGGATAGAAGCGTTCGAGTTCGGTAACGACCGATAGTAGACACTTCAAGTTATTCGCACGCTGGCAGGCATCGCCGAGGAGGAGTCCAGCCTCCAGCTTCCACTCATCACTCAAGGGACTCTGAAAGCCCTTTTCGAGCAGTGGCAAAGCCTCCTCGATACGTCCGGCGCGGGCAAGGCTCATACCGAGAAAGGCCGCAGCACCTTTGAGGCCGGGTCTGAGCTTGAGCGATTTCTCGAATGAAGCAACTGCTTCGAGATACTTGGCTTGGGCATAAAAGACAGTCCCCAGATTGGCGTGGGCATCGGCGGAATTCGGGTCGATGCGGAGCATGTTCTGGAACTCGAGGGCGGCTTCCGGGTAGCGCTTGGCAGCCAGGGCTTCTTGTGCGCGTTGATAATGGACTCCAATAGCTGAGGAAGCGGGTTGCGAGCGCACGACCGTGCTCTGCTGTGCCGCGACACAAGCTGTCACGAAGAGAAATAGTGACGAGAGACGGCTTACCATCGAAGCCGCATTCCAACTTGCATACGACGCATGGGAGTGGTACCTGCGCCGCCGAATTGTTGCGATCCGGCCAGCCCGAATATGCGTCCGGCGATGGGGCTATCGACCTGATTGTTGGGCAGGGCGAGATTGGCGTGATTGAAGATGTTGAAGCTTTCCGCGCGGAATTCCAGCACTTTGCCCTCACGGAATTCGACGTCCTTGCCAAACGACATGTCGAAATTCACCAGCTTGGGACCCCGGATGATGTTGGTGCCAGCGTTGCCAAGCCGGCAGCACTGAGGGACGGTGAAGCCGGCCGGGTTGTACCAGCGTGCGCGGTTCTGCTGATCGACGGAGAAGTTGCCGGTAATGTCGGGGCGTTGGGTGAAGTCACCATTCAGCGTAGTATTGTTGCTAACAACTGGCGTGAAAGGGAAGCCTGATTGGGCGGTGGATACGCCGTTAAACTTCCAACCAGCGAGAGCAGCTTTCTTAATTCCAGTAGCTGACGACCCATAGCGCATGCCCTTGCCGTAGGGAAGTTGCCACAAATGAGAAACCACGTAGGATAGGGCGCGGTCGTATTGTGAAAGCCCGCGGCCACTTTGGCGGAAGGCTGGATTTGGAGCATCGCGGGCGTCGAGCGCCTTCGACCAGGTAAACGCCGAGTTAATCGAGTATCCTTTGCTGAAGCGTTTTTCGGCTACCCACTCCAGGCCATGATAGGAAGAGTTCTCGCAGTTACAGCCATTCTGGATTGTGGTGTCGAGGCCAAAGGTCTGGAAGTAGGGGCGGCGAGGCAGAAGGGCTCCCACACCGGGTTGGGCGGCATTGACGTTGAGCGTGCGCCAGAGCTGGCGTCCGACGTTGCCCACATAGGCTATGGAGAGGCGGACGTCTGAGCCGAGTTGGTGTTCGACGGTCAAGTTCCAGGAGTCGACGTATTCAGTCTTGTTGTCGTAAGGCCGGCTTTTGAGCAACTGGCCTTTGGGGGCAGCAAGAACTCCAGATGACGGGAAGCGCGGAAGTGTGGCGGCGGGCGGACCCTGCTCGATCGGGAAGACGGCGCTTCGGATATTCGCCTGAGAAAGTGTCTGTTGGGTGGCGATCGGGTAAGTAGATGCGAGGAAATAGAATCCTCCGCCATAGTTAGAAATGAAGAAACTGCGTCCGAACCCGGCACGAATCACGGTTTTCGAGGCAACTTTATAAGCAAGGCCGAGGCGAGGCGCGAAGTTGTTGGTGTCTGCCTTAACGTTGGCGGTTTTCGAGACGTTGCCGAGTCCAGCCAGGAGGAGGTTACCCGAGTTGAGGTCGAAGTTAACGATGCCGCCGGGGTTACGGGCTGTAGCGGGGCCGATGTAATCGTAGCGGACGCCATAGTTGATTGTGAGCTTGCGGGTGGCGCGCCAAATGTCCTGAAAGTAAAGGGCATTGCGGTTCATGAGTTCCGAGGTGTAACCGGTGAGCACGGCGCGATCAAAGGAAGTAGGCATGCCCAGCAGAACGGTAGCGGTGCCGAGCCCCGATCCCGCAACTTCATTGGTTCCGGTAACGCCAGGTGCGAATACGAGGTTCCCACGAGAACTGGCATTGGTGGCGATGAAATCGAAACGATTGCGGCGAAGGTCGACGCCCCAGCGGAGTTGGTGTTCGCCCCTGATGTTAGTCCAGTTATTGACGAGTTGGTAGCCTGTGGTGCGGTCGAGCCGAGGGATTCCGACTCCGCTCAGGATTCCCATGAACCAAGTCCCAACCGGACCCTGCACATTGATACCAGCAAGCCCTTGGGTGAGCCTGTCGCTCGTGTTGATCCCCGGTATGCCCATTTTGTTGTTCGTCATCAGGCCGGCGTCGGCTTGGTAGCCATCCAGGCGAAAGCGCATGAAGCCGGCGCGGACTTCGGTGAGTAGGGTGGGGCTAAAGACATGGGTAAAATTGACAGCGGCCTGTTGGCTGCGGTAATCGCCAACTTGCGGGCTCAGGCTTCCAGCAGCCAGACCACCGGCTTCCTTGCCGAAAATTGGAGGGTTGTCGAGATGGGAGCCGAAATAGGTATAGCGTGCGAAGAGTTTGTTGGAGTCGGAAATGTTGTAATCGACGCGTACGTCAGCCTGGTTGGTGTTCTGGATGACGGTGCCGCCACCTGCAAAATTGACGTCAGCGGCTTGACTTAAATTAGCGCGGGGCAGGATACCGAGCAGATTGCGGGCCACGGGATTGATGCGGCTGGTGGGGATGGAGTTATTGGGGAACTGCGCACGGCCCGATCCAGAGGCATCACCGGTGAGTGGGTCAAAGATGCGATTAGCCACTGCGCTGAAGTCGCCGACGCGAAATGCATCATTCGGGACCGTCGCTGTGCGCCGTCCACCCTGCCGGGCGAGCGTGCCCTGGAAATCTCCGAAGAAGAACATTTTGTTGCGCTGGATCGGTCCACCGATACTGCCTCCGAACTGGTTCCAATTAAAGGGCGCAGCACCGAAGCCTTTGCCATCTTTTCCGGTGGCCGGGAGTTTTTCTGTAAAAGGGTCGGCGGCGAAGGTGACGCGGTTTCGATTGAACTCAAAGAGCGAGCCGTGAAGTCGGTTGGTTCCTGATTTGGTGACGTATTGGGCGACCATTCCGGCGGAGGCTCCAATCTCGGGGTCGTAGGAGGCGGTGGAGATTTTCACTTCCTGAACGGAGTCCTGATTCGGGACGATGAGCTGGAAGCCGCTGAAGCAGCAGGCGGTGTTGGTGACGCCATCGATCTCATACTCGTTGTTGCCGAAGAACTGACCGTGAACGATGGTTCCATTGAATTCGGCGGGATTTTCGCCCGCCCCGATCTGGAAAGAGTTCTGAAGGACGCCGGGAATGGTGTTGTAGAGTTTGCTGAGATTACGTCCGAGGGTGGGGAGCTCGCGCAACTGCTGCTCGGAGATGTAGGTGCCAACGTCGGTCTTTTCGATCTTGAGGATGGGCGGGTCGCTGCTGACGGTGACGGATTCGGAGACTCCGCCGACTTGCAGGCGGGCGTCGATGCGTACGGTGGAGTCGATACGGAGGGCGATACTTTCCTGAAGGAAACGGCGGAAGCCTGAGGCCTCAACGGAAAGGCGGTAGTCGCCTGGTTGGAGATTGG
>JBKJSR010000542.1:0-21053 GCA_046594355.1 Bryobacter sp. | reverse complement strand
CGGGCAACTAAACGGCGCATCGATCTTGGTGTGGCAAACGAGGCAGTCTTCCATGTGCGGAAAATTGGCTTTCGTTAGTGGCCCGGTAGCGATCTCGAGGCCGCGATGACATGCCTGGCAGGGGTTTTGGGTAATCAGATCGGCGCGTAGTTTCAGGAGATCGATCTTGTTTGGTGAGCCCAGATATTGTTTGCGATCAATTGAACCGGCAATGACCGGGGCCAGGTTTCCGAAGCCCAAGTGAAGGGCATGATTGAAATCTTTCAGCACCTTGCCTTTGTGTTTATCGCTAAGGCTGGTTGCATTTTTCTGCTGTGCGTGACAAGTGAGGCACTCGATTTTTTTCTCGAATGCCTGCTTGTGTGAAAACTGCGCTTGTTGGCCGAGCAGAAGCTGGGGCGATAGCAGCAGAATTAGCCCTTGTAAGATACGTGCCAAATCTTGTTTCCTACGTCGTCGGTTACGAGCAAGCTACCGTCGGGCAATTGGAGAAGGCCAACGGGACGGCCCCAAACGTCGGGCTTGTCCGAATCCATCATCCAGCCCTGAAGAAATTCCTTAGGTGGTCCCGAGGGCTTGCCGTTCTTGAAGGGCACAAACATAACGTTGTAGCCGACGCGGCGCGACCGGTTCCACGAGCCATGCTGCGCGATGAATGCGCCGCCCTGGAATTCTTTCGGGAATTGTTTGCCGGTATAGAAGAGGAAGTCGAGAACCGCGACGTGCGCGCCCAATGGAACATCGGGAGTGATGGTCTTTGCAACGAGCTCCGGCTTCTCGCCCTTGCGGCGGGGATCTTCGTTCGGGCCGATATAGGCATAAGGCCAGCCGTAAAAGCCGCCCTGCTTGATGCTGGTGAAGTAGTCGGGCACGAGGTCGTCGCCAAGGCCATCGCGTTCCTGCACGGCAGCCCACAACTGGTCTGTGTTGGGCATCATGTGAAGGCCGATCGGGTTGCGGGTTCCAGAAGCGTAAATTTCTTTCGACTTGCCGTCGGGGCTGATTTTGATGATGGCCGCCCGCATTTCCGGTTCGCCAGCGTCGACGTTAGAACGCGAACCGATGCCGACAAAAATGTTTTCGCCCTTGCGGTCGGCCGTCAAGCTGCGAGTCCAATGGCCGGCATTGAAGTCTTTCATGTTCAGGACTTCTTCACCCTCGCCAACGGCAAAGGTTTTCGTGTTGTATTTGTATCGCTTGACCGAGGTAGTCTCACCAACGTACAGATAGTCTTTGAGGAGGAGAAGGCCATAGGGGCGATCGAGTCCTTTGAGGATTTCCTTGCGGTCGTCCATCTTGCCGTCTTTGTTCGAGTCGACGAGCACGAACACGGATCCGTTGTTCATGGAATCGCTCAAGAGCACTTCGTTCGATGGGCCGAGAAGCATGTACCGGGGACGTTGAAATCCTCCGGCAAACTCCGCGATCGTGAAGCCGGCGGGGAGGTTGAGTTTTGCGCCTTCGGGCCTCTCGACGGCCTTGGGCCGGTTATTCGCGGATGGCGTGTGATAAGGGGGAGGCAACTTTGCCTGGCTCTGCCAGGCAAGCATACCGGCGGTGCCTAAGGCGATGGCGGCCATTGCCGCGATAAGATTTTTAGACATACTCTTTGACTTCAATTCTAACTGGGAGTCGGGTACATTTGGATATGGGGCCAACCGACGCCAAACTGAAAGCACGTTCGCGAGAGGTGGATCGCTTCGTGCTTGCCGCATGGGGAGAATCTGTAGCCGAAGAACAGCGGCAGAAGAGTTGCGTGATGGCGGTGGGCGGATACGGTCGGGAAGAGCTTTTTCCGCACTCCGACATCGACCTGCTGATTCTTGAAGAGCCTGCTACTTTTTCTGCGGGAGAGTTAGGCGAGTTTCTGCGCCGCCTTTGGGATGGCGGATACCGAGCCAGCCACAGCGTACACACCGTCGCCGACTGCAAGCGGATCAGCCCCGGAAACGTGGAGTTCAGCATCAGCCTGCTGGATCGAAGGCTGCTCGCGGGGAACGAAAAACTTTCGCGGAGCTGCGAAGATGCCTGCCGCAAACCACCACCCGATCTTGCCGTTGAACTGGCCCGGATGACTGATCGCCGACATGAGCGGTTTCAGCATACGATACAACACCTTGAGCCGGACATCAAAGATGCTTGCGGGGGGCTTCGCGACCTGAATGCAGTGCGCTGGTTTGCCAAGCTTGGTGTGGAGGCCGCTCCGGATCTGGCTGAAGAAAGTGAGGTTCTCTTTGCGATCCGCTGGGCATTGCATGAGCATGCGGGCCGCGACCGGAACGTCTTGAGTTTTGCCGAGCAGGACGCGCTCTCCAGCAACCCGGAGGCGTGGATGCGTGAGTACTTCCGCCGGGCACGCCGAATTTATGCGGCATGCCGCGAGTTGAAGGAACGGGTACTCGACCGCCGACCCGGACTGGTGGGAAGCTTTTTCGAATCCCGCTCGCGACTCTCGAACGAAGAGTTTACGGTTGCCCGTGAGCAGATTCTCTTGCGGCATCCAACTGCGTTTCAAAGCGATCCGAATGCGAAGCTTCGCCTGTTTCTGTTTCAGGCCCGGCATGGCCTTAAACTGGCTCGCGATACACAGAAGCGAATTGGGCCAACGCTGCAGTGGACGTGGAAGGAATGGAAGGGGCTGCTCGAGTTGCCGCACGCCGCCACCGCCCTGCGGGCAATGGCCGAAACGGGCTATCTCAATTCGCAGTTGCCCGAATGGGAGCACGTGGACTGTCTCGTAGTGCGTGATTTTTATCATCGCTATACCGTCGACGAGCATACGATCATTGCCCTTGAGAATCTGGAAGCGCTTGGCTTTGAAGAGCAGCAATATGGGGCACTCTGGCTGAATTGTGAAACGAAGCCGCTGTTGCGCTTTGCGCTGCTGCTGCACGATATCGGTAAAGGTCTCGGGGGTGACCATGACGCAAGGGCGGTTGAGATGGCGGCTCAGATCGGACAGCGGATTGCAATGCCCGCCGACGAGCTGGCGGTGGTGCAGCGCTTGATAGGAGAGCATCTTTATTTGGGCACGCTCATCAGCACGCGTGATCTAAACGATACGGATGTCGCTCGGCAGGCGGCACACCGGATGGAGACCAAAGAGTATCTGGGGATGCTGGCATTGCTGACTGTCGCCGATTCCAGTGCGGTGTTCCCTGGGGCGATGACCACCTGGCGGCGTACACAACTCTGGCACGCACACACTGCCATTGAACGGCAGTTGACGAAAGAATTGGAAGACGAGCGAATTGTGGACCCCGCTTCATTGACCGGCCCGCTTGCCGAATTTGTCAAAGGCTTCCCCACCCGTTATTGGTTCCGGACGAACGCAACGGAACGCGCACAGCACCTTGCGCTTTCCGTTGCGGCCACGCAAATCGGAGTTGCATGTGATCTGCGCCGCCGCCAGGACGACTGGCAGCTTACGGTGGTGACGAAGGACCGGCCCCGCCTGCTGGCCGATCTGGCGGGAACCTTGGCTAGCTTTGGCATGAATATTCTTAAGGCCGAAGCCTTTGGCAACTCTCGCGGCGAGGTGCTCGACCTGTTCATTTTTTCCGACCCCATGCGCAGTCTGGAGTTGAATCCTCCGATCGTGGATGAATTGAAGGAAGCAACCCGCAAGGTCGTTTTAGGGAAAGAGACCGCTGAAAAATTGCTTCGCCGCAGACCCAAAGCAACTATCCGTTACAAGATGCAAATCGATACGGTGTTGCGTTTCGACAATGAGACATCGCAGGTTGCCACACTGCTTGAACTGCAGGCGCAGGATCGTCCTGGCCTGCTCTACGACCTGGCCAGAACCATTTCTCTACTGAATTGCGAGATTGACGCGGTGCTCTTGCACACCGAAGGACAGCGTGCCGTAGATGTGTTTTACCTCCGCTCAAGCGGGGCGAAACTCGCTCCGGAGCAAGTGGAACAACTCAGCGTTAAATTGAAAGAAGTTATGGCAAACTGACGGAGGCCGTCGCGGAAAATTTTTTGCCGTCGATGTTGACCAGCAAACCTTCTACCGAGTAACTTCCCGGCCGAAGATTAGAAGCGGGCAACGCTGCCTGCCAGACTTCCTCGCCGTTTACCAATAATTGCCGCTGCTCCTGAGGGAACAACTTGCCGACGCTCCAGCGATACACCGTTTCGTTTTTGTCATTGCGGACGACGAAATCGTAGCTTTGTCCGGTAGCGAATTGAAGCTCGAGTTTCTGGCCGGTACGGTTGTTCAACACGAGGCGGGCAGACATTTGCTTCATGCCTCGTTCCGGTGTGAGCGGGGCTATTGCAATGGAGAAGCTGACACCAGCATCATTTAGATAAGTGATGCCCCCAATCTGGGCGTAGACAAGATCGTGAGAGCGCTCTCCAACGAAAGAGGTTTGGGATCTATGAACCATGCCAAGGTTGGGGACGAATATTTCGCTGGTCAACCCGGTATCCGCGCAGAAGCCAGGGGTGTAGCGAATCAGGCGTGCAGTTTGAGAGGATCCGATGGGACCTTTGTAATGGGTGGGGCGCAACTCGGCGCGGCCTTGCTGGTTGCAAGGTGTGGCCGGGCTCGAATACTCCTTGCCATCAAAAAACAAAAATGGCGCTTCATTTCGGCTGGTTTCATCCCAATAGATGAAATTACCTTCGTCCGTTTGGCGGACGAACAATGTGGTGGATTTATAGCCTTCAAGCCGATGGTAGGTTTTCCCATTCAACTCAAGCGATTCGCCTAATCGCAGTGTCAGCGGGCCAGCACCGTCGGTTGATCTGTAAACCCAGGTACTGCCTGGCACCAAAGGGAAGTAGTCTGGAACTTGAGCCTTGAGGCTGGCAAGCGAGAATAGAAGCAGGATAACGATTTGCAGCATAACGAAAAGATCTCCTTCGATTTTTTGGTCGTGGGCGCGGGCGTAGCGGGTATGAGAGCGGCGATCACCTTGGCCGGGCAGGGAACCGTACTCGTAGTCGCTAAAGATTCCATAGAAGAGTCATCTACAGAATACGCGCAAGGCGGCATCGCTGTAGCTCTTTCTCATGATGATAATGTTTCACTCCACTTACAAGATACACTGCTCGCGGGGGACGGACTTTGTTTTGAGCCTGCGGTAGAGGCTCTTGTTCAGGAAGGCCCGGCGCGCATTGAAGAGCTCTTGAACTGGGGGGCAAATTTCGACAAGGAGAATGGGCAGTTTCTTATGGCTCGTGAAGGTGCGCACAGCCGCAGCCGGGTACTGCATGCGGGTGGAGATTCCACCGGTCATGAAATCGCGCGAACCTTATTTGAAACGGCGACCTCCTTGCCGAATCTCAGCTTTCAGAGTTTTGCGGCTGTGACTGATTTACTGATGGCGGATGGTCAAGTGACCGGAGCGGTTGCTTATGACCAGAAGACCCGCAGGCGCGTGGACGTTTATGCGAAGTCCGTTCTGCTGGCGACTGGCGGTGCCGGGCAACTCTATCTGAATACAACAAACCCAAGCGTAACTACCGCAGACGGCATTGGCATTGCTTACCGCGTGGGTGCCGAAGTGGCGGACGTTGAATTTGTGCAGTTCCATCCGACCGCACTTTTTATTCCCGGTCGGCCGCGATTTCTATTGAGCGAAGCGCTGCGAGGAGAAGGCGCGATTTTGCGCAACATTCACGGCGAGCGATTTATGCAGCGCTACCACGCCATGGAAGATCTTGCGCCTCGCGATGTGGTGAGCCGTTCGATCATTGCGGAGATGCGTGCGACCGCTGCGACGCATGTTCTGCTGGATTTGAGTCATAAGGATGCGGACTGGATCCGGCAGCGCTTCCCCACGATTTTTGAGACTTGCCTGCGCTTTGGAATCGACTTGAGCAAGGAGCCAGCGCCCGTTCATCCTGCTGCCCACTACATCATGGGCGGTGTGCGTACGGATCTCCATGGACAGACTAGCGTGCCCGGTCTTTACGCTGCGGGAGAGGCGGCCTGCACAGGGGTACACGGAGCGAATCGGCTTGCCAGCAATTCCTTGCTCGAAGGTGTCGTGTTCGGTGCCAGAGCTGGAGAGGCAATGCTGGGGGCTACAGGCAATCCGCAAGCGGGCCGGACTTTTGGTGATGAACAGTTCCCAATCCTCTCTCGCGAAGAATTGCAGCAACTGGCTTGGGACGGATGCGGGATCGTTCGGGATGCCGAAGGGATCTCAAATGTTCTTCAGGCAATCGACAAGGGAGGCCGCGAGAAAATTAGCGAGCCGAATCGTAAGGATTACGAGAGGCGCAATCTGGCCACCGTACTGCGACTCGTCGCAAAAGCGGCATTCGAACGGAAGGAATCACGCGGCGGACACTTTCGCACCGACTTTCCAACCAAGCAAGACCCGCCGCTGCATTCCAGCGTTCGCCGCGGACAGGGAACAAAACTTATTTCGTGGCCAGTATCGACTTCAGCCACTTCGTAACTTCTTCAAGCGCGATAGGCGAAACGGTTTCTTCAACGTTGCCGTACTCTTGTCCGCTTCCTGTTTTTGCAGTCTGAAATAAGTGATTTAGATTGGGCAACGCCTTGATGGTTGTTTGCTTGTTGCCGCTTTCGCGAAACGCAAGTTCCATGGCCGCGAGATTTTCTTTCGCATTGACCTGCCTGTCGAGTTCGCCATTGAGTGCGAGGACAGGGCACTTCACCTTCTTTATTGCGGGCACTGGGTCATAGTCCCAGAAGAAAGCCATCCAGGGGTCGGTTGCCTTCTCCTTCATGATTTTTTCAAGACCTAACTTGGCATTTGCCGCAGCTTGCTCTTCGTTCAATCCCGCAGCGCGGCCCAGGTCAGGTAATTGACGAGCCAAAATTCGCTCTCCTGTGATGGCAGTGCCGGCAAGCAAAACGATGCCTGCAATCTTAGTGTCCTCAGCCGCCACCATCGGAGCGATCACGCCGCCTTCACTGTGCCCCATCACAAATATCTTTGCAGCGTCGATATCTTTGCGTGTTCGAAGATAGGCGACCGCGCTAGCTGCATCCATCGCGAAGTCTTTGCTGGTTGCGCCGCGAAATGAGCCAGTGGACTTAGCCGTGCCACGGTCGTCGTAGCGCAGAACGGCAATGCCGGCACGCGTGATTGTGTGGGCCCACACGAGGAAGGGTTTATGAAACGCCAATTCCTCATTGCGGTCTTGCGGGCCTGAGCCGGAGACGAGTACGACTGCCGCAAAGCGAGTACCTTCCTTAGGCCGAGTGAGAGTTCCCGAGAGAGTGACACCGACTGCTCCACCCGCAAAAGTGAGGTCTTCGGAAAGATAAGGGTAGGGCTCTTTAGGCTCCTGTGGCCTTGGCGGCCTGGGTAATTCGGCTATGCGTTTGAGCACTAGCGGCATTGCAATTCCCTGGGTGAAAGTTCCCGTGAGGGTTTGGCCATCGTCGCTCAGCGTCCCCTCATAGCCGGCATTGATGTTGCCGAGATTCAGCTTCAGTGTCTTGTCCACAAAAGTTGTGGCGGCGGCTGGGAGCTTCGCATATCCTTGATCGATCGAAATGATTTGACTGCTGAATTTGCCGTCAGCGCTCTGCTTGATTTCGAGCGCTAGACGCAGCTTACCCATCCCTCCGGCAATCTCTCCGAGGAATAGACCTTCCGGAGATTGACCAAGCAAAGTCAATGCAATTGTCAAAAGAATTAGAACTCGCATTGTTCACAATTATCGTGCATAGGAATGCTGGCAGGTTCCTAACGGCAGATTGCGATAAATTAAGAGCAGGTTAATGTATCCGTGAAATCTGCGATCTCTATTGCGACTCTGTCCGTGCTGATTGTGCTTGGCCTCGTGGCCCAAAATCCGCCTGCTCCTCAAACATCGGCTGAAGTTGATTTTGAACGCGATGTTCAACCGATCCTGAAGCGTTCCTGCACCGGTTGCCACGGGGCCGCCCAGCAATTGGGTGGGCTGCGGCTGGACGCTA
The DNA here is from genome assembly GCA_046594355.1 of Bryobacter sp. Taxonomy (GTDB): domain Bacteria; phylum Acidobacteriota; class Terriglobia; order Bryobacterales; family Bryobacteraceae; genus Bryobacter. The sequence goes on along the minus strand of JBKJSR010000542.1, from coordinate 13,135 downwards.
GATCGACTACATTTAGCGGTGGTGTTTCCGGGCCGGGAGTGAAGCCGAACCACTCCGTTGATTCGCCACTGTACATCCGGGTTGCCGGGATTGGGGACCAGGCTCGGATGCCGATGGGCGGCAAGCCGCTGCCTCCCGGGCAGATCGCAATTTTGAAGCGCTGGATCGACGAGGGAGCCAAGTGGCCGGAAGGCATTGGCGCAAACGTGGCAGCGGTCAAGAAGCACTGGGCCTTTGTTCCCCCCCTTCGCCCATCAGTGCCAAAGGTCTCAATGCCGAATTGGGTAAAGAATCCCATTGATGCTTTCGTTCTCGCCAAGCTGGATGCCGAGAAGCTGCAGCCAAGCGCAGAGGCGGATCGCATTACGCTTTTGCGCCGTTTGTCACTGGACTTGATCGGTCTTCCTCCCACCGTGAATGAAGTGGATTATTTTCTGAAGGACAAGTCGAAGACCGCCTATGAAAAACAGGTCGATCGGCTTCTTGCTTCGCCGCACTATGGAGAACGCTGGGGGCGTCACTGGCTCGACGCGGCGCGCTACGCGGATTCCGACGGCTATGAAAAAGACAAGACGCGGCAGGTCTGGTTTTATCGCGACTACGTGATCAACGCCCTTAACAAAGATCTGCCCTACAGTCGTTTCATCACGGAACAGATTGCGGGCGACTTGCTGCCCAATGCGACACAAGACCAAATGGTTGCTACCGGCTTCTTGCGCAACTCGATGATCAATGAGGAGGGTGGTGTGGACCCCGAGCAGTTTCGCATGGAAGCCATGTACGATCGCATCGATGCAGTCGGCAAGTCCGTGCTTGGTCTCACGATCGCTTGTGCTCAGTGCCACAACCACAAATTTGATCCGCTACTTCAGGAAGAGTATTACCGGATTTTTGCGTTCCTGAACAACACCCACGAATCGACGACTGCGGTTTACACGCCCCAACAGCAGATGCAGCGCGCGAATATTTTCGAGAAGGTAAAAGCGATTGAGTCGGATTTGCAGCATCGAAATCCGAACTGGCTGGAGCAGATGACGCAGTGGGAAGCGGCTGCCCGGCAGTCTACGACATGGGAAGTTGTGAAGCCAGTGGTGGACGATATTTCTTCGGGTGGGCAACGCTACATCATGCAGAACGACGATTCCATGATCGGCGCCGGCTATGCGCCCACCAAGCATCGCGCAAAACTCACCATCAAGCCCAATGCGAAATCCATCTCCTCGTTTCGGTTGGAACTGATGAATGATCCGAACCTCCCGATGGGAGGGCCTGGACGGTCCATTTATGGCACCGGTGCGCTGACAGAATTTGAAGTCGAGATTGAGCGCCCCGGCCAAGCCAAAGCTGAGCAGCTGAAAATTGTTGGCGCAAGTGCCGATATCAATCTTCCGGAACGGGAACTCGACAAGTTGTATTTCGACAAGACCGACAAACGGCGGGTCACCGGTCCAATCGATTTTGCGATCGATGGCAAGGATGAAACTGCATGGGGGCATGATGCCGGGCCCATCTTGCGCAATCTTCCGCGCAAGGCCGTCTTCAATCTCTCGACACCCATCGACAACAGCGACACCAAGACGTTAATCCACGTCTACTTGAGCCAAAAGCACGGCGGCTGGAATAGCGATGATAATCAGAACCAGAATCTCGGCCGTGTGCGCTTGTCCGTGAGCGACGATGCCAAAGCGATTGCCGATCCCACACCAATGCGGGTGCGTGAAATTCTGAATCTGGCTGCTTCGCAACGTACGCCGCAGCAAGTGCAAGCGGTCTTTGCATATTGGCGGACTAACGTGCCAGCCTGGCGCGAAGCAAACGCGCAGATCGACGATTTATATAAGAGCCTTCCCGCCGGTTCTTCGCAACTTGTTCTTGCCTCTCGCGATCAGATGCGCACCACGAGCGTGCTGGAGCGCGGAGACTTTCTCAAGCCCAAAAAGGCTGTCACGCCTGGTGTTCCGGCCTTCTTGAATCCATTGCCGGGCGATGCAGCCGACACGCGTCTGGACTTTGCCAAGTGGCTGACGGCGCGCAATGCACCCACGACTGCGCGTGCTTATGTGAATCGCGTATGGCAGACCTACTTCTCCACTGGCATCGTCGAAACAAGTGAAGATCTCGGCAAGCAGTCTAGCGCGCCTTCCCATCCGGAGCTTCTCGATTGGCTGGCTGTTGAATTCATGGATTCAGGCTGGAGTATGAAGAAGTTTCATCGGCTGATCGTGACTTCGGGCACCTACCGTCAGTCTTCGAAAGTTCCGGCGGAGTTGCTTGCCAGGGATCCCGGTAACAGGCTTCTGGCTCGTGGTCCACGCTTTCGCGTGGAAGGAGAAATTGTTCGCGATATCACTTTGGCGGCCAGCGGATTGCTGAATGAAAAAATTGGCGGGCCAAGCGTTTTTCCGCCAGCGCCGGACTTTCTCTTTCTTCCTCCGTCGAGCTACGGCCCTAAGACCTGGACCGAAGAAAAAGGTAACGAGCGTTATCGCCGCGCCCTTTACACTTTCCGCTATCGCAGTGTTCCCTATCCCGTGCTGACAAACTTCGACGCGCCAAATGGAGATGTATCCTGCGTGCGCCGCCCGCGATCGAACACGCCTCTTCAAGCGCTAACTACTTTGAATGAGCCACTGTTTCTTGAAGCCGCAAAGGCACTTGCGGTCAAGACCTTGAAGGAGGGTGGCAAGACAGATGAGGCCCGCATTACTTATGCCTTCCGGCGTACGCTGTCGCGCAAGCCACAGCCTGCCGAAGTGGCTGAGCTGAAAGCTTTTCTCGATAAGCAGACAGCGCGAAATCTTCCCACGGAGCAGGCCTGGACCGCTCTGGCCCGCGTCATCCTGAACCTCGACGAAACCATCACCAAGGAATAGTACACCCAATGCAAGACAAACTTTCCATCGCCCGCCGCTGGTTCATGAAGGATTGCGGAGTCGGCCTCGGTGCGCTCGCCATGCGCGGTCTTGGCGACGGGGCGACCTTGCCAAACAACAATCCGCTTGCGCCCAGGCAACCCCACTTCAAGCCAAAAGCAAAACGCGTCATCTATCTCTTCATGGCAGGTGCTCCCAGCCATTTGGAGCTCTTTGACAACAAGCCGCAGCTTGCAAAATTTGACGGCACCCTGCCGCCGCCCGAGTTGTTGAAAGGCTATCGTGCGGCCTTCATCAATCCAAATTCAAAGCTTCTGGGGCCGAAGTTCAAGTTCGCAAAGTATGGCCGGAGTGGTGCCGAGTTGAGTGAACTGCTGCCCTATCTCTCGAAGGTAGTGGATGACATCGCCATCGTGAAATCGATGAACACGGATGCGTTCAATCACGCCCCCGGGCAGTTGCTCATGAACACTGGCAGCATGATTTTCGGGCGACCCAGCTTTGGAGCCTGGACCACTTATGGTCTGGGCAGCGAGGCAGAAGATCTTCCAGCCTTTGTGGTGCTCTCGACTGGAAAGAAAGGTCCTTCGGGGGGCAACTCCTGCTGGGGCTCGGGCTTCTTGCCTACAGTTCACCAAGGCGTGCAATTCCGCGCTTCAGGCGACCCAGTGCTCTATCTCTCCAACCCGCAGGGAGTCGACGCGCAACTGCAGCGCGAGTCGCTCGATTCGATTCGCCGATTAAATCAGATGAAGCTCGATGATGTGGGAGATCCGGAAATCGCGACACGCATCAATTCTTACGAGATGGCTTTCAAGATGCAGACAAGCGCTCCCGATCTGATGGATATCTCAAAGGAGCCCAAGCATATTCTCGAGATGTACGGCGCGGAGCCCGGCAAGCCGTCCTTCGCCAACTGTCTGTTGCTGGCTCGCCGGATGGCGGAGCGGGGTGTACGCTTCACACAAATTTTCCATGAAGCGTGGGATCAGCATGGCAGCCTCGTAAAAGACATCACGCAGAATTGCAAGGATACGGACCAGGCTTGCGCCGCTCTCGTTACCGATCTGAAACAGCGCGGCATGCTCGACGACACGCTCGTCATCTGGGGTGGAGAATTTGGCCGCACTCCAATGACCCAAGGTGGCACGGATGGCCGCGATCACCATCCGAATGCGTTCACCATGTGGATGGCCGGCGGCGGCATCAAACCAGGGCTGGTGATGGGCCAGACCGACGAGTTGGGCTTCAACGTGACCGAAGACAAGGTGCATGTGCATGACTTGCATGCCACGCTGATGCATCTGCTGGGCTTTGATCACACCAAGCTCACCTATCGTTCGCAAGGCCGGAACTTCCGCCTAACGGACGTGCATGGCCGGGTGGTGGAAAAATTGCTGGCCTGAGTTATTTGACGACGTCAACGCTCGCGAAAGTTCGTTCGCCGGTGCGCATTTCGTTGACCATCTTGCCTTTGCCGTCTACTTCGACAAGCCGTCTTCCGGTGTAATCGACGATGAGAAGATTCCCGTTCGGGAGCATTGTCATGCCGGAGGTCCAGCCAAATTGGAGGTCCATTTTGGTTCCTCCAATCGAACGCGCGATGGTGCCGCCCGGCAGAACTTCCACTACCTCACCCGGGTCGCTGATGCTCACCAGGGTATTGCCGTTGGGCAAACGAATGGCCTGGTAGGCGCGCCGCTGTTCACCGTTGGGAGCTTGCCATTGCCAAACGATCTTGCCAGCCTGATCCACTTCAATGATCTTGGCGATCGCCTCTTCGGCGATCAGGGTAGTTCCCTTGTCGGTGCGGCGGCTGTTGCGCATCCGCATGTTGGCAAGATTGGTTGCCTCATACTTCCAGACAACTTTCTTGTCGGGTGACACTTCGATCACCCGGCCCAGCTTTGCGTCGCCAATCAGGGTGTTGCCATTTGCGAGGCGCTGGGCACTCAACGGATGTTCCAGGCCAACTCCGTAGCTCCAGACTTCATTTTGCTTTTCATCGAGCTCGACTACGCGCTTTTCTGGTGCGATGGTGAACAGGGCGTGTCCGTTTGGCAGGCTCTGTACGTCGTGACCGCGGCCATTCTTTTTGGACCAGTAGATCTTGCCCGAGGGCCAATCCATCGAAATGATTTCGCCCTTCATGCCATGGTCGGAGAGCAGCAATCTGGTCTGTGGCGGGTTCGCCTTCAGGTAGCGATCGAGGAATGCAAACGACAATGTCTCTGCGCGTTCGGCATCCGCTCCTTTGAAGCCATGACCGGCCCCCGAGAAAGATTCGAACTCTGCCTCCGCACCGGCATTCAGGAGCCGGTCGGTGAGCATCGCGCTGTGTTCGTAGGCGACATAAGCATCCTTGGTGCCATGTAGCGAAAGAATGGGCGCTGCGTTGGGCGTGACCCAGTTCAACGGGCTTGCCTTCTGATGCAATTTGCGATTCTGGTCGAGATGGCCACCGAGCCACAGTGGCAGTACTTCAGCCGCATCGACGCTCTTCGAATAACTCTGCGTGAAGTCAGTAGGGCCGTAGTAGTTGATGACGCACTGCACCTTGCTTGAGAATTCGCGGTTGGGCCCAGTGCCTTCAAACTCCGCGACATCTCCAGTGAGCCCGAGCATCAGAACCAGATGTCCGCCGGCGCTGCCACCCCAGGCTCCGATGCGGTCGGGGTCGATTCCGTACTTTGCGGCATTCGCACGCAAGAACCTGACTGCTGCTTTTGCATCCTCGACACTGGCTGGGAACTGGTGTCTGGGAGCTAGCCGATAGCTTGCGGTTGCGGCTACATAACCGCGTTCGGCGAGCCTTGCGGCCTGCACCAGGTAACTCTGTCGCGTTCCCCGTCGAAAGCCCCCTCCGTGAATGAGGAGAACAGCGGGTGCCGCTCCGGCCTGATTTTTTGGCCGGACGATATCCATCTCCATTTTTGCGCCGACATTGGAATATTCGATGTTGCCAGTCCAGCTAACTCCGGCAGGCATTTGCGGTGGAGCTGGTGTTTGCGCGAACAAGGTACTACCGATCAACAGAGACAATAGAAAGCTTCGAGACATGACCGGGAGCATATCACTTCTGCCATGCTTGAAGCATGAGCAAGATCGACTGGAACTACCATCGCCAGGGTTGAACAAGCTGTGGGAAGACGCAAGAGTTTCTTGCGCGCACCGGTACCGGCGTCGCCGAGCAGTCAGACGCGAAGAAGAAGCCGCTTGGCCGGGATGAGGCGTTGGCGCTTCTCAAACAGGTAGAACAAGTCCATGCCGCCAAGGGCAAAAAGGTCATGCACTTCGATTTGAAGAACGCAGACTTGAATGAGGTGCTTGCCGCGATCCTTGGTCCCACCGGCAATCTGAGAGCGCCAACTTTCCGCAAGGGAAAGACGCTGGTTGTGGGCTTTAACGAAGCTATTTATCGCCAAGTACTTGTGTAGCGGTCATGCTTGGCGACAACCACTATATACATCGGCTTCGCGTCTCCTGTCTCAAGCAGCCTCAGTTCAACCGTCATCAATTGCTCGCCCTCGATCATGAGTTAACCCTCACTGCAAAGTCCAGGGATCTTGATCACTATCTTGCACAAAGCCATGATCTACTGGAACTTGCCCGCGCAAGCTTACTCGACCGTGCCGCAAATTCTTTAGCTACTGCCAAACGCTACGACGACCCGTGGGTTGCTGCCGCGGCAGGCATCGAATATCGTGCAGTTCTTGAGGGAGGGAGCCATGCAGAACTCTACGCGCATCTTCTGGCCGGACAACAAGCGTCCGCCTCGTTGCGGGCTCGCTCCGTGGAAGTGCATACCTGCTTTGAGCGGCTCTTCCTGAGTTTGCTGCATCTGAATACTTCTCACCAGAGACAGGAGGAAGTTCTTTTGGAGATGCAGTCGAATTTCGATCAACTATGCAATGCAGACCCGCAATTTGCAGAGTCTCACTGGATTGACAGGCCTCGTTACCGGCTGCGTTTGCCTTGGCCCGCAACGCCCCTCCATGACTGGCTGCATTCTCTATGGATCACCGAGCCACGTCACACTCGGCAGATTCCATCCGACCCAAGTGCCATTCTCGATTCTGCATGGGATCGTTGGCAAGCCCGCCTCGAAGCGGGCAGCCTCATCTGTCCAAGCGCCCATCCAATCGAAATGCCCGCAGCTCATTCTTTGGCTGAAAAATACCTCGAGCGGCAGCAGCTTTGGCCCGATGCGCTGATAGCCAGGCACTGGGCAGAGGCGCGAGACGCGATCGCCAGCGCCACCACCTACGTTGGGCTCGAAGCAATCTGCGAGGATCGGGAAGCTCGTTTTCGCATGGAAGCGATCTGGAATACACTCTGGCTTTCCGGACTGCTTGCTCCGTTGCGAGCCGCTGCCACTCATGCGTGGATGAAGGATCGCGATAGTGCGGGAGCCCTTGAGAAGGCGGCTGCCACGAGTTACAGGCTCACCGGCCTTGGGCCTGGCGCACTTCTCGCCCTGCCTCGTGTGCAACACTTCATGACTCACAACCTCGCCCCGAATCTGACGGGTTCCGTGGGCTCCCTAGGTGCGCAGTGCGGCGAGGCTGGTTTCGACCTGCTACGCGAAGCGCGAATGTGGCACAGTTTCGGAAACCCTATTGATTTTGCAACTGTGCTGACTCAACCCGATCCACCACTCCAGTCTCAGCCTCTCTTCTACTGGAATCAGATTCTCTCTCAGAGCAGCTTTCCTACTCGCAAATAGCTTTGCTAAACTAAGAGATGACGCCTCATTGGGAGATCGTCTAACGGTAGGACAGCAGACTCTGACTCTGCTTATCGGGGTTCGAATCCCTGTCTCCCAGCCAATCCCCCTGCTTTCTTCTTGCAGGCAAACTCCAGATCTTCAGGACCCGCCGGTCGTGTAGCGATCACACGAATTTCATCGGAAGCTGCGTCAACGAGGGAAAACGTGGCGGATTATAAACGGCAGGTGATAAGCCTGATCGCGCAATTCGTCAGGCTCGAAGACCGACCAAAGAACGAGAATCGCCTCGACGACCGAACTATTGGGAGCATCCTGGGCGGCTACCAACAGCCCCGGGCTCGACAAGCCCGCAGGCAACCTGTTACGGAAGTGATTGAGCATGGTGCGGCGATCATGGGCCATCAAAATCCGGTTGCCTACAGCGACTCCCTCCAGCAGTTCTGGATCCTTCACCCCGCGCAGTCGGGATTCGGTTGCAGATACACAATCAATGGTTGGTTCTCACTGCCGCACGGCTCTGGCGATGTCGAAGTGAAGATAGGCGTCAAGCGAGCGAATTGCCCATCCTGGCCCGCGCCCGCTGAACCTTCTCCCACAGAATGGGGTTGGACTGTTCCATTGGGATTCCGCTTGCTTCAAACTCGCGCTTGGTGTCTTCGAGGTATTTATCGATTTCGACCTTATGACCAAGGTAGAAAGTGATTGCTCCGTAAACGTGAACTAACTTGTCAAGCAACAGGAACTGCTCCAGAATGCGCTCTGGCGAGTTGCCTTGGCGAAACGAGTACACCACTGAGTCCAACGAAATGCGCGTGCCGACTACATAGTAGCCCCCGTCCCGCTGTTGAAAACAAGAACTCAGGGTCGGTGCCTTAACCGTAATCGTCTGAGCCCACCCAATGCTCTACCCATCCCGACTCTCAACTTCAGTGATATTATTTCAGTCAGAGCCTGTATTCCCGCTCTCATCCGCATTATTTTTTGAGGTCAATCCCTTGCGAACTTTCGCCGCCGTATTATCTTTACTGACATTCTGCCTCGGCGCGGGTCAAGCTCAGACTACCGCCGGACTCGACCTATTCGAAAAAAACGCCCGCCCCCTTTTCGTATCCAAGTGTCAGGGCTGCCACAACGCAAAACTCAAGAGCGGCGGCCTCGATCTCAGTTCACCCGAAGCCATCAAAGAAGCCGCCTCCATGGGCATCTTCGGCAAGCCCTCCGAACCCGAGAAGAGCGTTCTGGTTCAGGTGCTCACCTATGAGAACCAGATCAAAATGCCGCCGCAGGGCAAACTCTCTCCCGAGGTGATTGCCGCCGTCCGCGAATGGATCGCCGCCGGTGCACCGACCCCCGCCACCACTCCAGCCGCTGGCAATTCCCTCACCGGCGTGGGCGTCCGCCCCGTAGCTTTGCGCGGAGTCATCACGGACGCCGACAAAAATTTCTGGGCCTTCAAACCGCTCTCCAAAGCCACACCGCCCTCCACAATCCAGAAGGATTGGGCCGCCTCTCCGCTCGATCAATTCATCCTCGCCGGCCTCGAAAAAAACCGTCTAAAGCCCGCCCCGCAAGCAGACAAGCCGACACTCCTCCGCCGCGCTACCTTCGACCTTGCCGGGCTGCCGCCTACGGAGAAAGAACTGCAAGCCTTCCTTGCCGACAAATCTCCCAAAGCCTTTGAGACCGTCGTCGACCGTCTGCTCTCCTCACCGCGCTACGGCGAACGCTGGGGCCGACACTGGCTCGATGTCATGCGTTACGCCGACTCCACCGGCAGCGACGAAGACCACCGCTATCCCCACGCATGGCGCTATCGCGACTATGTCATTCAGGCCTTCAACGAGGACATGCCCTACAACCAGTTCGTGCGCGAACAACTCGCTGGCGACATCCTCGCCGCCGATCCAAACTCCGGTGTTGGCTATCGCGGCATCATCGCCACAGGCTTCCTCGCCCTAGGCAAGAAAGCGCTCGCGCAAAAAGATCTTCCGCTCAAACGCTACGACGTCGTCGACGATCAGATCGAAGTGACCGCCAAGGCCTTTCTCGGTTTGACCGTAAACTGTGCCCGCTGTCACGACCACAAATTCGACCCCATTGCGACCAAAGATTACTACCAGATGGCTGCCATCTTCTCCTCCACCCTGAGCTACGAGAAGGGCGAAACTGGCGATCCCATCCAGACTCCGTTAGCCGCCCCCGGCGAGTTCGAAGCCTTCCAGAAGCAATGGACCTCCTACAGCGATGTCGAAAAAAAGTTGATGAAGATCCTCGACTTCGACAAGGACGCCAAGCACCATCGCGAAATCGGAGAGAAGCAGATCGCCGCCTCCCTGCTGGCCGCTCACCGCGTCAATGCGAAAGGCGAATCTGCCACCTCCGTGGCCGCAGAAACGAAGCTGGACGTAAAGACCCTGGCTCGCTGGATCGATTATTTGAAGGATCGCAATCGTCCCGAGCTCGCCAAGTGGTTCGCCGCCACTGACGCAAATCGCAAGGACATCGCCGATCAGTATCAGGAAGATTTCCGCCGTAGCGCTTATCAATACGATCAGGATCTGAGCTGGTGGAAGCAGGCGCAGCACAACTTTCCCAATGCCGGCAAGATCGCCGGTCCGCACCCGAAATTGACTGCGGAAAAAGATCCCTTCTTCACCGCCGTCTGGCAGAACAGCGGCCCTCTGCACCTCACCCGCGACGAACAGCTTGCAACCCTTACGCCAGAAAAACTGAAGGACGCCCAGGCATTGCTCGCGCAATCGGCCGAGCTTGAAAAAACTCTCCCCACCAAAGAAATTCCCATGGCTTGTGCCGTCAAGGAGGGCGAGATCATGGATCAAAAAATCTTCGTCCGCGGCGACTATCACAACCTCGGCGATGCCGTCGAACGCACGGTTCCCCTGATCCTGAGCCTCAGCGCTCCCGCGCCCGCAGTCAAGACGAAAAGCGGACGCCTCGAGCTGGCCGACTGGATTGTCGATCCCCGGAATCCTCTGCCGTCGCGCGTCATGGCGAACCGCATCTGGCAAGGACACTTCGGCGATGGCATCGTCCGTACTCCAGACAATTACGGACGCCTCGGCGAGCGTCCCTCCAACCCCGAACTGCTCGATTACCTCGCCAGGACTTTTATCGAAGGCGGCTGGTCCATCAAGAAGATGAACCGCATGATCATGCTCTCGAAGACTTACCAACTGAGCGCGGCCTTCGATGAAGACACCAAATCGAAGGATCCTGAAAATCGCCTGATCTCGCACTATCCCCGCAAGCGCCTCAGCATTGAAGAAATCCGCGATGCCTATCTAGCCTTGGGCGGCGACCTCGATCTGGCCATGGGCGGCACCCTCGATCCAGGCGTGGGTACGGATGGCGAAACCAGCGCCAACCGCATCAGCATGAATCCGGAAAAAACCAACCGCCGCAGCGTCTATCTCCCGCTGCGCCGTTCCAACCTGCCCACTCTCTACACGCTCTTCGATTTCGGCGATGCCACAACGCCCGACGGCAAGCGCACTTCCACCACAGTCGCCACACAGGCGCTCTTCGTTATGAATAGCCCGCTGGTGATCCGCCAGGCGAAATCGCTCACCGACACTGTCCTAAAGCAGGAGCCGCAGGACAAGCGCCGTATGGAAGAAATCTACCTGCGCGTTCTCGGCCGCAATCCCGACGGCAGCGAGATGGATCGAGGGCTCACCTATCTGCAAAACTTCCGTGCGAAGTGGAATCAGATAGACGAAAGCAAAGCGTGGTCCAGTCTTACCCACGCCCTCATGGCTTCCAATGAATTTATATTTATTTACTAAGGTGCCCAGAAGAAAATGAACCTCAATTCGTTCCTCACCAAAGCCCCCAGGAACTCCCAGCTTTCGCGCCGGGCCATGCTCCGCGCCGCCGGCTGCGGCTTCGGCTACATGGGTCTGCAATCCCTCCTCGCCGATGCGGCTTTGGCGGGTGTTTCCGTAGATCCCCTGCTTCCCAAGGCTCCGATGTTCCCCGCCCGGGCCAAGCGCGTCATCTTTCTTTTCATGCACGGCGGGCCTTCGTCCATCGACACTTTCGACCCAAAGCCCTACCTCGACGCCAATCACGGCAAGCCCCTGCCAATCAAACAGCCGCTCACCTTTGCCGCCGGCAAAACCGGGGCCTTGATGAAGTCCCCCTGGAGCTTCAAAAACTGCGGCCAAAGCGGACTGCCCATCAGCGAGCTGCTACCCAACATCCGCGAATGCGCCGACGACCTTTGCGTCGTCCGTTCCATGGTGGGTGAAGGCGTGGACCATGGTGCCGCTCTGCTGCAAACCTTCACTGGCACCTTCACCTTCACCCGCCCCAGCATGGGTTCCTGGGTGCTTTATGGCCTGGGTTCGGAGAACCGCAATCTGCCCGGCTACATCACCATCAAGCCCGCACTTTCGCATGGCGGCTCGAAGAACTGGGCCTCCGGTTTCCTCCCTGGCTCGGTGCAGGGAACTGCGATTGGCAACGCCGGCATGCAGGTCAACGAAATTCAGAAAGAGCCCATCGAATACCTGGTCAACCAGGGTCTCAACCGCGAACAGCAGCGCTATGAGCTCGACATGATCCAGGCCATCAATCGCAAGCATCAGGACTTGTGGAAGCTGGACGACGAACTCGAAACCCGCATCCAGTCCTTCGAGATGGGTTTCAGGATGCAGTCGGAAGCATCGAAGGTCTTCGATGTGTCGGGCGAATCGGAAGCGACAAAAAAGCTCTACGGTCTCGATGATCCCAAGACCGCCGACTTCGGCTGGCAGTGTCTGCTGGCCCGCCGTCTGGCGGAGCAGGACGTCCGCTTCATCCAGTGTACGCACAGCTACAAATGGGATCAGCATTCCGACCTCTTTACCAAGCACAACGAAAACGCCGCTGAAGTAGACAAGCCTATCGCCGGGCTGCTGAAGGATCTGAAGGCGCGCGGTCTGCTAAAAGACACGCTGGTCATCTGGTCTGGAGAGTTCGGGCGCACCCCCGTTTCCGAAGGCGGCAATGGCCGCGATCACAACCCCTACGGCTACTCGCTCTTCATGGCTGGGGGCGGCGTGAAGTCCGGCTTCGCCTATGGCGCGACGGACGACTTCGGTTACCACGCCTCGGAGAATCGCATGCACATTCATGATTTCCATGCGACCGTACTGGCGCTCATGGGACTCGACCATGTGAAGCTGACACACCGTTATTCTGGCCGCGACTTCCGCCTCACCGATACCGCAGGCACCGTTCACGACGGCATCTTCGCCTAAAGATAAACTAAACCGGTACTCCCGCTAGCCGCGCAATCGCCAGAGCATTTGCTTCTGTTGTGACGCCCTGCTTCAGCAGATAGTCAAAGTCCATCGGGTCGCTTCCGTCTCTCGAGCAGGTATGAACATTCGTGCCGCATAGCGCGGCCGAAGCGATCTCGGTGAGCGCCAGATCGTGTGTCGACAGAGGTGCGATTGGTGCGCTGTCGACACACGATCTGGCGCTCACCGAGATCGCTTCGGCCGCGCTATGCGGCACGAATGTTCAT
>JBKJSR010000460.1:0-3196 GCA_046594355.1 Bryobacter sp. | reverse complement strand
GCAGGCGGGGAGGTTCGCGAGGGTTGCGGCACCGATGTTTTGGTAGAGGAGAATTGCGCCATTGTCGTTGTCGCCGCAGGCGTGGAAGGCGGTGCGCGTCGAGTAGCGGTAGCCGAGCTTTTGTTGCGCGATGGCTGCGGGCAGGATGTTGTGAGCATAGAAGCTCAGGCTCGCATGGTGGTGGAGGTCGCCACCTTTGGGGAGCTGCTGGAGGAGTGCGTAGAGTTGTCTGGGGGTTGCGCTGTCGCGAATTGTAGTGAAGCGGGTGGCGAAATCCTGCGAGTTTGCGCTACCCGATACGAGACAAAGGATAGCTAGCGTTCGCCAGTAGAAGTTTGGATACGACACCTCTCCATGTCAGCACAAATGTAGATGGGTGGCGCTGGCGTCTGCGGGGCTGCGGGTGCCTCCTTCTTGGTGCGCCCGTAAGCCGTCACACCATGGAGCGCTACCATGTCGGCCAGCCAGCGTCCATCAGCTTCCCGGATATTGAGCGGCGCGAAGCCCACTTCAGATAGTAAGCTGGGAACTCCGACTTATGCCGACTTACGCACATACGAGAGAAGCCTCCCTGCAAGAGCATCTGAAGGTAGTGGCGTAGCGCAATGCAGTCAATCGCAAATAGTCCTCGCTGGGTTCCGGGCCGCCTTGCCAGCTTCGCATCCAAAATTTTCCGTTCTTTATAAACTGTTGGATGTATCATGAGCGGCATGGCAGCCAAATTTGAAGTAAAAAAAACAAGGAGCGGCTTTGTGTTCCAACTGAAAGCCCCGAACGGAAAGTACATTCTGACCAGTGAAGTCTATGAGGAAAAGCGGGGGGCATTCAAAGCCGTAGAAAGCTTCCAGAAGAACTCTGGAAGCGAACAACAGTATGAGCTTCGTCACTCAAAGAAGCACGCGCCCTACTTCGTATTGCTTTCAAGAAACGGCGAAGTGATTGGCAAGAGCGAGATGTACAAGAGCATGAAGGGCTGCCGGGGCGGCATCGCTTCCTGCATTAAGTTCGGGCCGGCGGCACGGGTCGAAGATTTGAACAGAACGGCATAAGCGCTTCCAGCATTGCGAGTGCATTCGGTGTATCGCTGTGGATGCACACAGTGTCGCTAAAGCCGACGATGGTCTGGAGTTGGCTGAGCGCTTCGACGGGGTCGTCAATCATCGCGTTTGCTTCTGTGCGCGGCACTAGCAACCCTTCCTTTGTATAACGCCGGTCCGCGAACGACTCCCGCAATACAACAAAGCCATGACGGCGGAAGACATTGAGCATGACACTCTTTGCGAGGCCGACGAGAAAGACATCTTTCGCCACGCGGCGGACACCAACTGCAATCGCTTCAGCCACCGCGCCGTCAACTGCCGCCTCGTTATACATAGCGCCGTGCGCTTTCACATGATAGAGACTGAGTCCGCTGCTGGCCGCCGCTTCGATTGCGAAGGCAACCTGCTCGGCAACCATGGACGAAACTTGCGCGGCGTCGTACTGTGTGCCAAACAGGGGGCGGCGGCCAAAGTGTTCCGGATCGGGGTAGCCAGGATGCGCTCCCACACGGACCTTGGCTTCAGCAGCCTGTTGCATGGTCAACCGCGTCAGCGCTTCACCGCCCGCATGCGCACCGCAACACACGTTGGCCAAATGAATTTTCGCGAGGATGCTCCGCTGTGTGCCATCGAGAAGCTGGGCTTCCGATTCGCCGAGATCGCAATTGATGAGGACCCTTAGCTTTGCGCTCATTTGAGTGCTTGCCACCATTCGCTTTGACGCCGGTAGAGTTCACGTGCCGTTTCCATGCTCACCCGCCCAAATCGAATTTCCTCGCGGGGGCGAAGCTGCCCAAGCGTTTCAAAATCCGCGCGGATAACGGACGCAAGAATCGGATAACCGCCGGTAGAAGGATGGTCGGCACCAAGCACTTGAGGGATCCCGGAAGGCGGAACTTGAATTGCTCCCTGCCAGGCACCAGAACTGAGTAGCGGCTCCGTTGGACCGGGTAGCCCTAACCCTTCGAGGCGCAATGCCATGCGGCTCGATTGCTCGGTCACCCGGTAAATCGCGCCCGTGAGCAGTGAAATCGCTTCGGCGGCGAAGAGGTGCAGATGACAGGCAGCGACGACGCGGAGCACTTTATGCTGTCCGTTGAAGAGGGGAGAAGTGGCGTGCTCGCGAAGGCTTCTCGGCTTCACACCCGATCGCGGATGGAGGGGCAATTCATCGCCACGCTCAATCCGGCGGCCGCCAAGTCCGCTTTGAACATGTGTGGCTGCGCTGCCATGCCAGTGCGGTACAGCCAGTCCGCCATCGAAAGCAATGTATCCGCGCAGCCCGGAGCGGCAGTAGTCCCCTTGGAGAGTCGATCCCGCACGTACTTCGATGCTCTGCCCGGATTGCAGAGGACGGTTGTCGAGGCGCCAGCCAAAGTCTGCGCCGGCGAGTCCAATCCGGGTCGTGTTCCGGAAGAGAAGCCGGGGCGGCTTCATCGTGATTTCGAGGGTTGGCAGCGCTTCCTCGTTGCCGGCCAGGTAATTCGCTTCGAGAAAACTCGACGGGGCCATGGGGCCCGCTTCGCTCAAGCCATAGCGAGCCAATCCAAAACGGGGCTGATCCTGGATGGTGGTGAGAAAACCGGCGTCGAGTACTCTTACCATGCGGATGGATTGGACGGGTAGAACCGCACTTGGGCACCGATCGAAAAGAGTGAAAAATTGGGACGGCTCGTGTCGATCACTTTCAACGGTGTACGGCCCAGGATGCGCCACCCGCCAGGGGAATCGCTTGGATAAATGCCGCACTGCGCGCCCGCAATTGCGACGCTGCCGGCCGGGACTTTGGGCCTTGCTGTATCAAGCCGCGGAAGGGTGTTTTTGGTTGGCCACCCATACAGATAAGCGAAGCCCGGCAGGAAGCCAAAAAAGGCGACGGAGTAGCTTTGTTCGCAATGCGCTTCGACGAATTGCGAGACGCTCAAGCCCAGCCGGTCGGCACAGAAAGGAAGATCGGGACCGTATTCGCCGCCATAAAAAACAGGAACTTCGAGTTGTTGCGGCGTGGGCAATTCGATTTGCCCGATCTGCTCCAGGCAGAAACGCACGTGGTCTTCGACTTGCGCCGCCGTGAGCTTAAGCGGATCGTATTCAACGAGGATGCTCGAGTAGGCCGGAGTCAGTTCTTCGATGCCTTCGAGAGCCGAGCGATCCAG
>JBKJSR010000429.1:0-8170 GCA_046594355.1 Bryobacter sp. | reverse complement strand
GCAGGCGGGGCTAGATAGCCTGAAAGGTGAGTTTGATGAAGTACTTGCCGGCGGGGAGGGGGATTTCCTGCCGATGGATTAGCGTGAAGCCGTTGGCCTCTGCGTTGTCCGTAAAGGTTTCGGTACTGAGGTAGCGGAATTCGCCGCCCACGGCCAGAAGGGCTTCGCGGTAGGGAGATTCAGCCACCGCGGGTGCGTTTTCACGAGTTGCGAGCAGCAGGGCGACCCAGTGTCCGCCTGGACGCATCAGGGGTCGCAGATTGGGCAGAGGATCGAGATATTCGAAGACCAATGCGCCGAAGATCAGATCGATATCCGAAACATCAGGCAAAGTGCAGTTGAGGTCGCACTGCAGGAAGGAGATCGCCGGTAGATGGCTCCATCGTTTGGCAGCTTCGATTAGATAGTTTGCATTCAAGTCGGCGGCGAAGACCTGATCGACACTGCTGCCAGCGATGGCCTCGAGGCCGTTGCCGCCGGCGCAGCCGAGATACAAGAAGCGGGAGGGCGTGAACTGCGCAATCGAAGCGGCGATGACCTGGCGGATTACGGCCGCTTGGCCTACAGTATCGAGATCGACGTGCCGCTCGTAGTCTTCGAGCTTTACATCGAGCCAGGCAGAGGCCATCAGCTCTGTATTTCGCCGCGGCGCTGCATGGGCGGTGGCGGGGCCACTGTCTTGAGCGGACCGCCGTGCTGAATGATCGACATTGCGCTGGCGAGCATGCCGCTGATGTCGGCCACATTGCTGGGAACGATCAACGTGTTGCCGGTCTTGGCGAGGTTGCCGAACTGCTCGATGTACTTCTCGGCTACGCGCAACTGTACGGCTTCCATACCGCCGGGCATCTGGATAATTTCGGCCACTTCGCGGATGCCTTCGCCTGTAGCTTTGGCAATCAAAAGAATGGCACCTGCCTGCCCCTCGGCTTCGTTGATCTGACGCAGTTTCTGCCCTTCGGACTTCTTGATGGCCTGTTGCTTTTCGCCTTCGGCGGTGTTGATTGCGGCATCCCGAGTACCTTCGGAGGTAAGGATGGTGGCGCGTTTTTCGCGCTCGGCACGCATCTGCTTTTCCATCGCGCCCAGGATGTCGGCAGGAGGAGTGATGTTCTTGATTTCGTAGCGGAAGACCTTGATGCCCCACGGTTCGGTGGCCTTGTCGAGCTCGCTCACGATATTGGTATTGATGTTGGTGCGCTCTTCAAAGGTGCGGTCGAGCTCAATCTTTCCGAGCTCGCTGCGCAGTGTGGTCTGCGCCAATTGGGAGATGGCGAAGGCATAGTTGGCGATGCCGTAAGAGGCGCGTTCCGGGTCGATGATCTTCATGTAAAGAACCCCGTCAACCCCTACCTGCACGTTGTCGCGGGTGATGCAGATCTGCTCGGGGATATCGACTGCCGATTCCTTGAGGACATGCTTGTAGCGGATGACGTCGATGAAGGGAACGAGGATGTGGAAGCCGGCGTTCAGAGTGCCGGAGAACTTGCCAAGGCGTTCGACGATAAATGCGTTCTGCTGTGGGACCACAACTGCGGTCTTTGCCAAAACGATGAAGAAGAGAATTGTCAGTGCAACAACAGCGATGAGTGCGCCCATGGCGCTTATTCTACATGGAACGGACGTGGAGCGTGAGGCCGTCTATCAATTCCACCCGGCAGCGCTGGCCTTTTACAATGACAGTGCCGCCGAGATTGAGTGCATTCCAGCTTGATCCACGCAACTCCGCTTTGGAAATTTGTCCAGGCGCGATGTCTTCCATTGCCATGGCAAATTCGCCCTGGATCGAATCTACGGCCTTTTTGGAGGGGTTTTTCTTTTCGATGTATGCGATCAGCTTGTTGCGGAAGAGGGCGAGACACAAAGTTGAAACAGCGAGGAAGATGAGTAGTTCCACCCACAACTCCACGCCGGGCACGAGCAACTGAAAGAAGCCCATCAAGACCGCTCCGATACCAAAAAAGAGCAGGAAAAATCCTGGCACGACCATTTCGGCAGCGAGCATGATGAAGCCGGCCACCATCCACATCCACCAGGTAAACATGCGCGTTTATGCTTTCTTCACGGGCTTGGCTTCGGGCTTGCCCATGTTGTCGATCTCGCTGAAGAGCACCTTGCGCTCTTCGTACATGCAGCGGTTGGCGAGCATGACAGCGGCCGAATCGTGGAGGCCCACTTCGAGGTCGGCTAGGGGTTTCGTGCCGGCCTTAACGTCGTTGAAGAAGCTTTCGAGCTCGATATCAACGGGGTTGCGATCTTCTTCAGGAACCAGCACGCCTTTGCGGTAGAGCCACTGGCGGGCGAATTTCATTTCGCGATCGACAAAGCTGTCGTTACTGGTGACCGTGTCTTTCTCGAAGAGGATGGGCAGGGCCTTGCCGCCTTTTCCGGTCGAGGCGAGTGAAGACGATGCCTGGAAGGTGGGCGATTTCTTGTCGGCGCTTTCTACTTTAGGGAGGGCCGGTTCCATGTACCACATGCCGGGGGCGGGTTCACTGTCGGTGCCGACGGTGATGTGGATGGTGCCCTGGGTGCCCATGATGCATTCGCCAAACTCGGTGCGTTCGGCGTTGAATAGGGGGCAGTGGCGGTTGGTCGTGATGGAAGTGTAGTGGAGCTTCTGACCCTTGGGGTACTTGAAGATCAACTGGATATTGTCGAAGATGTCGCGGCCATCTTTGATGTAGTCCGTACCACCTACGCCTACGACGTACTCAGGTTGAGAGCCGAACATCCAGTCGGCGATATCGATCTGGTGGGAGGCGAGTTCGGCGGTAAGACCACCGGACATCTCTTTGTACTTGCGCCAGTTGACCTCCCTGTCGGTGCGGTCTTTGGGAACGGGCTTGTTCCAGGGGTCTTTGGCAAAGGTGTTGCGATGCCACTGGCCACGGATGTGCGTGACCGTGCCGAGCATGCCTTTATCGATCATCTGCTTGGCAGTCTGGTAGAACTTGGAATAGCGGCGCTGCAAGCCGACCTGGAGGGTTTGCTTGGGTTTTGAGTTGGATAGAGCGCGGAGTGCGTGAATTTCTTCGGGCTTAAAGACAAGACTTTTTTCGCAGAAGACGTGCTTGCCGGCGTCGAGGGCATCCTTGGTGACGGGGAAGTGCATGTAGAGCGGAGTGGCGATCAGGACGGCGTCGACGCTCTTGTCGGCGAGCAACTCGCGGTAGTCCTTGAACTGTTTGGGCTTGGAGCCGATGAGTTCGGCACCCTTGCGCATGTTTGGTTCGTAGACATCGCAGACGGCGACACAGGTGCCGTTGTCGAGCCCTTTGAGATGCTGCAACAGGTATTGCCCGCGGCTGCCAGTGCCGATGAAGCCATACTGCACCGTATTATTCGCGGCCTTCACCTTTGAAATGAAAGGTGCACCGGTAATGGTTAACGCGGCTGCCGCTACCGCCAATTTGGACGCATCGCGACGCGTCAGGTCTTGCTTCTGACTCATAGATGCCCTTAGTCTATCAGGGGAATCAGTGCGCGTAGGCGCGGATTTCGAAAGTAGAGGCCTCCCCAGACCATCACGCCGAGCAGGACCTGTATGTAGTAGGGATCGCCGACACGCAGGTGCGTGGCGATAGCGCCACCCAAGTAGCCGGTGAGGAGGATTGCGCCGAGCACGGATGTGCGGGGGGAAAGGTAGATTGCCGTGCAGGTGAGTTCGAGTAGGCCCAGAGCGAGGGCAAGTTCGATTGGCCAGCCAAGATGGCTTAAGCCGTCGGCGAAGCCCGCGGGTCGGACGAATTTCATTGCAGCGCTGGCGATGAACATCAACGCCGGGAGTGCAGTGAGCAGCCAGCCGATCCTGTGCTGTGTTTTAGGGCTAAACATAGACAGCATTATATCTTTGCGGGTAGGGCTAGCGAGCCCAGGAAAAGCGCGCTATCAGATAGCCGGCAAGGCCCCAAATCACGGGCAGCAAAGCGTGTCCGAGCATCATGTGCCGGAACTCGTTGAGCGGGCAATGGACCTGAATGACGAGGAAGCCGACCACGCCCGCGAGTCCGCCGACGGCTGCGGCGACGCGGTGCCGCATGATGGGAGCGGTGCGGCGAAAGACGACGACCAGGATGAGGCCCGAGAGCAGTGCGGCGGCGCTCCCTACGGTGAAGCATTTTGCCGCCCAGATCAGTTGGAAGGGGCCGGTTTGTGAACCGATGGCAAGGCCCAGAACGGCGAGCATCAAGCCTGCCAGCGGCTTCCAGAATGGGGCATTGCCCGAAGGGCTCATCCATTGTGCTGCGGCCCAGGTGGTGCCACCGATGGACATGGCGAAGGCGAGGCCGAGGAGCAGCCAGGTGCTCCAGGCAAACGCGTCGAGCGCATCGTGACCAAGTACGATCACACCGCTGGCCGCGACGGCGAGGGAGCAGAGTGCGGCGAGCAGTGCAGACTGCCAGGCGGGCCGGAGAGGCTGGACTGGGGCGAAGGTACGAGAGCTCATAGATTTCCCCCGAGGACGCGGCGCAGTTTTTCGTAGGCGCGATGCACCTTTTGTTTGACCGACCCGACGCTTGAGCCGGTTGCGGCGGCAACCTCCGCGAGGCTGCGGCCTTCGACTTTCATCAGGATCAAAACTTCGCGCTGGCTTTCTGGTAATTCATTTAGCAGTTGCTCGAAACCGCCGGAAAGTTCCGGTGTGGGGATAGAAATTCTTTCATCGAGTTCGACCTCGGATCTTCGAACGCGCTTGCGGTAGCTGCGACTGCGGACGTGGCGGGCAATCGAATAAATCCAGGGCAAGAGCAATTCACCCGGGCGCCAGGTGTGGCGGCTGCGATGGACCTGAAACCAGGTTTCCTGGAGTAATTCTTCGATTTCGCTGTCCGGGGAGCCGCCGCGGAATATTGCTTTCAAGCGCGGGCTGACTTCGCGAACGATGGTTTCGAGGGCATCGCTATCACCGGCTTGGTAGCGCCGCATCCAATCTTCGAGCGTAATAGTTTCGTCCGGTTGCTCCAATTTTCGAGTGTATGTTAAGAGCGCTCATTTTTGCGGCTCCTCACGGAAATCTGTGGGTAAGTTAAGGTTTGGAGACGGGGCTGCGTTGGAGAAATTGGCGGAACCTGTGGCAGGCGAATTGCGCGCACCGCATCTGAAAAGGCCCGAGTCTATCGCCGAGTGGTCCAATCGATTTCGCGGCAAGTCTCAATCGAAAATCCGGACTTGTGAATCCGTCT
The DNA here is from genome assembly GCA_046594355.1 of Bryobacter sp. Lineage (GTDB taxonomy): Bacteria > Acidobacteriota > Terriglobia > Bryobacterales > Bryobacteraceae > Bryobacter. The sequence goes on along the minus strand of JBKJSR010000429.1, from coordinate 2,984 downwards.
GGTTCGCGCGGTGCAGCGAGCCTATGAGCGAATGGGGGCCCGCGGTTGACCTTGCGGCCCGAGAGGCGGCTATGCGGCTAATGAACAATTTGAGTTGCGGTGCAGCTTGGCTCCCGCCTCACGGGGGCACGCAACACGAATCATTCAGGCGGCTTGATCGGTGGGCGTATGGACATCAAGGTATATCGCTTTGCCGGGCAGCGTGTTGAGTTCAACGACTACACCCCGCAAGGGCACAGCATTGCCGCCGGTGTTGTACTACACTTCCGTTGGGGAGGCAAATGATGCTGATTGTTCCGGGGCCGGAGAACTACATTCGCCTTGAGGTTTTTAAGACGGGATTTATGCGAGGGAAGAGGCATGTTTTTGAATTCCCGGTCTATCGTGGCAAGGGCGAGCGGAATCCGAACCGTTATGAGATCACGCTCGATGCGCGGCGGATTGAGTGCAAGGATACCTGGCTGAAACCCGACGATCTTAAGAAGGTGGCCGCCTACGCAGTGAAGGACATGCTCGATGCGGAGCGGCATCCCGAAATTGTTTACAAGTCGGAGAGCGGCTTGCTTACGATACGCGGCAAGAGCGCGCCGGTTGGAGTCGCTTATCAGGAAGTTTCAACGAATGTGTTTGAAGGGACAGCGACTGTCGATATGCGCCTGTTTGGGTTGAAGCCGCCGACGGCGGCGCTGGGAACGATAGGTACAGATCCCTGGATGAAGTTGAGCTTTAAAGTGCGGGTGGGGTGAAGGCGACTTACTTTAGCCTGGGGTCAAAACGGAATGGCGTGGATGGCAGGAACCGGATCTTTTCGAAGGCGTGGTGACTGGGGTTGAGAAGGTAGATTTGTTCCGCCGGCACGATTGCTGACGGAACGGTCAATACCGCTGAATGGCCTTGCGAAACCCAGTTGTGCCCTAGTTTTTGTGTGATGGGTGCTTGCGGAAATGCTTGCCAGCCCGGTGGCAAGTCGCGCTCGTTCATGGACTGAATCACTACTCCAGGAGGAATGTGAATTTCGGTCAGAACAAAATCGCGGGGCAAGACCGAGTATTGGACGAGAATCTCAAGCGTGGCGAGCGAAGCCGATGCTGCGGCATATACAACGGCCACGCCTTTTGGATTCCATCGGCCGCCGTGAAGCAACGATCCCATGCCTGTACTTGCCTGGTACTTTATTGAAGACAAGCGGAAACAAATCGTCACAGGACGCCGTGTTCGAGTCTCCCCAGAACTGTGACGACGGCTTGCCGCCCTTTACGGGTGCCCAGCATAGACACTGGGGTTGCATATTCCAGTGCGCGGACTGGTGTGCCCATCCACCGCAACGCGTCGCTCTTATCCCCGATCACTTCGACGGCCCGATGCAGAACGGAAGCTTCGTCGGCGGAGCTTTCAGCGGAGCTTTTCCCGATGAATTGCGATAAAGCTGGTTTTTTCCCCGCAAGGCCAAGACCATGAGAGCGTTTTTTTATTTCGCGGGTGAGTCGAAGGTCCTGGGCCATGTCTTTCTCTCTTTATGATATTCGATCCTGGTGGGGGGCATCAAGGTTCGCGCGGGTTGATGTCGAGACCCATCTCGTGGGCTTTGCGGGCGCTCCATTCCGCGCCGCCCAGCACGAGCATGCTGAAGATGAAGCTCCAGAGCAGAATCGTTACAGAGTGGCCGAAGGGTCCGTATTCGTGGGTCATTTTTGCGAAGAGCCAGGGCCAGATCAGCATGTTCAGAAGCTTCATCGCTTCGATCGCGAGGCCGACGAATACGGAGGCGACAAAGACTAGCAGCGGCGGAATCTTTCCGTTGGGGAGCAGCCAGTAAGTGAGGAAGACGATTCCAATGGTGATGGGGAGCGAAGCGATCTTGTATACGATTGCGCTGAGCCAGCCGATTTTGATGACCGGTGCCGCGGCAACGCTTGTCGCCAGCCACAGGAATCCGCATCCCAGGATAAGACCCTGACTGATGAGCTGATTCTTGAGGAAGCTGCGGTTCTTTTTGATGCCCCAGATGCGGTTGAAAGCTACCTCTAGCGGCATGAAGATTCCGTTCGCCGTAAAGAGCAAGAGCAGCATCGAAACCCAACTGAGCGCCTTGCCATTCGTGTAGACCGCCATCTGCAGGTTGCGGACGAGGAAGGCTCCGGTTTCACCGGCAAAGTAATCCTGGAGACCGATGTAGATGCCCTTTTCAACGCTGAACCAATGGAGTGCATAGCGGATGATGCTGGTCATGACGATCAGGAAGGGGAAGAAGCTGAGCAGCACGTTGGCTGCGACGCTGAAGGAATAAACGTGGACTTCGGTTTCGGCCCAGAACTGGAATGTGGGCTTGACTTCGGGCCAAAGACGTTTCAGTCTTTCCATGTGTTGTTTTTCATGAGTGGGACGACGCGGTGACGACGTAGTGGATGAACATGGCGCGTTCGTCATCCACAGGAGTCAAGTAGTTGAAATTGGAGTTTACATTTGTGGCTGGAGCTTTGGGGTGCCGATGGGCCTGATCCCCGGCTTTTGCCCAGCGCGCGAGGGCGAGGCCGATTGTGGTGCGCCGCGAGTACTGCATGTCGATACTTTAGCGTGAGATCTCTAAGGTATTTTCATCTTTTTGTCGATAACCGCTCTGGTGCCATGAATTCCGAACTTGAATCCTACGCGATCATCGAAACAGAGACGGTGCGGTCTGAAGCCGAGGCGGATTGGCCCCCGGTAGAGCCGGAGCGGCCCGAATCCGGGCCACACAGTTTTCAGGGTGGGATTCAACCCGAATATAAGGACGACGGATTGCCGACCCCTGGCGCTCCCTCAACGATGGCCGAAACAGGGATCGCCGAATCTACGGTGGAGCAACTGATCCTGAAGCAGCTTTTCTATAAAGGGGAGGCGATGGGGCGGGATCTTTCGAATTCGCTTGGCCTCAAGTACAGTGTGATCGAACAATTGGTGGATGTGCTGAAGCGCAATCATTTGATCACGGCCAAACGTTCGAT
>JBKJSR010000286.1:0-11064 GCA_046594355.1 Bryobacter sp. | reverse complement strand
TTCTCATTGGTGCAACACTACCTTCCCCGGCCCGCTTGTTACTCCACATGATCCAAAGCGGCCCTGCTTGAGCGGCGCTGGATTCCCGATATAAGTTGCGATGAAACGGCCCGGCCCATCGGCGGGCGAGATGCTGGTAGCACCGGGGTTAGGAATTACAAGAAACTGCCGGAATCCGAGTACGTTCATATCTGCCGTGCTCGAAAGCGCGTCCACCACACTTACCGTGATGATACGTCGACCGCGTCCGGCATAGGCCGTATAGTCCTCCACATCCGTCAGGTCTGTATCCACCGGCGGTGCCCCGGAAAGCGTCGAGCTGTCCGTGATAGTCGAGCAGGCCGCGTCGGAAAGGCTCGTGTCGAAGCGGTTATTCAGCCCGCACAAGAACTGCTGCACGCTTGGATTCGGTGCTGTTTGCGCGCAAAGCCGAGGCGTCGCGGTTGCCCATACTTGCTCCGGCACCCCAATCGTGATGCACGCGCGCGTCAAGTTGGTATTGGCTGGAATACCATTGTTTCCATTGCGGAATAGCTGTGTGTCTTCCGTACTGAAAGTCGCAGCTTCGGTATCGTAACGATTCAAAAGCAGATACTGGATCCGGGTTGCGGCGTCGCCCAAAGGCTGGGGAATGGGCTGCCCGTTGCACTGGTAATAAAGGGTGTAGCGAATACCCCGAACAAATCCAAAATCAATCGTGTCGTCCACAGTCGGTGCTGCGATCGCAATTGGCTCAATGCCACAGGCGCTGCAGACAGGCCCGCTCACCCCCGCTACCGACGCTGCCGCCACCTGCACTTTTCGCTCCGAGGCGACGAGTAACAAAGCAAAGAAAGTCAGCGGCGCATCCGCCCTCGCCTCGATGCGGGCAAACCGCGCTGCCGCCCCAGTCGCCTGCTGCCCCAACCCGCCATCCCCTTCCCCAGTCGCGCCAGCCATATTGTCGAAGTAGGTCGGCTCGGGCACTTCGCTATTCAGGTTGGCAGTGCTCTCGCCAAGGGTGATACCGCCGAAGTCGTAACGATTGCCCCGGCCATTGTTACTGCGCGCCGCCGTGCGCGCCGCAGCCGCTGCATTGGTCGTCGAGAGTTCCGTCCCGATCAGGTTCTGCGCCGCCGCAAGCGCCATCGCGTTCGCGATCGTCTTCACTTCCGCACGGTTCAGATAGAGCCGTCCAAGATCGAAAGCGAAGCCCATGAAGACAATCATCGCCGTGCCAAGCAGTACAAGCATGTGTACGGCAACGGCACCTTGTTCGTGACTGCGGCTACTTCTTCTTTTCAGGTTCCTGGTATCCACTGGACCCTACTGTTTGGGGCTTTCCAGCCGTCTTCTTCTTGCCTTTGCCCTTCGCGTCTTTCAGCGCTTTTACTTCTTTTGACGACGCTTGAAAACTCTCCAGCATCGCCGGCAGATCAACCTTCTCATCGGGAGATAGAGGCCGGACAAACTTGGGCGTAATCACAACCACCAACTCGTCTGTTGTCTTCTTCGTTGAGCGGCTCCGGAAGAGCTGCCCCAGGATCGGGAGATCGCCCAGACCGCGGATGCGCGTCATCGTCTGCAATACGCGGTTGTCGATCAAGCCGGCGATGGCGAAGCTCTCTCCATCCTTCAAGACCACTTCTGTTTCGGCACGGCGCGTAACCAGAGCCGGAATCATCACACCCTGAAGATTAATTGCATTGGAATAGTCGAGGGAACTAACCTCGGGTCTGACTTTCAGATGGATTGCCCCCGAATCGGTGATGGTCGGCGTAAAGTTCAACTGCACGCCAAAGGGCCGGAATTGAACCGTGATTACCGGCGAGATCGCGCCACCGGTTGAAGTCGCATTCAACATCGGGAAGGGGAATTCACCACCCGCCACGAAGCTCGCTTCCTTACCCTCTACCGTGATCAGATTCGGTTCAGCCAGGATCTGCAAGAGGTTCTGGCTGGCCAGGGCGCGAATCGTCGCACCGATGTTCAAATCAGGCCGGAAGGCAAAAAGGTTCAGCAAATCGGCGAAATTGACGGTTGTATTTGAGAATTCCTGATTGCTGAATTGCAGGGCGCTGATGCGCGGCTGCTGGTATTGCTGGGTCGAGAGGGTACCAAGCAATTTGGGGTTTCGGGAAAACCAATTGAACCCAATTTCGGACAACGCGGCGCGATCGATGCTGGCGAACTTCACCTGCAGCATGATCTGGCGCGGATCGGCCCTTTTGGGTAACTCGATCAGGTTGATTACGTTCTTCGTTCTGGTTTGAGTAAGTGCTGCGGCGCGCTTGGCGCTGTCCGCGTTCTTTACCGAGCCGGTAAGTACGATCGTCTCGGCATTGCCGTTGAACTGGATCGAATCCTCGGGCAGTTCCCGCTTGAGGTCAACCCGGAGTAAGTTGTTGAAATCGTCGGTGATCGTGAAGTCGGTTAAGACCTGCACATCGTATCGGGCCGGACCCTTACCGTCTTCCCAGATCACGAGCGTTGTCTTGCCGGTACCCTTGGCGGTCACCATAACTTCCCGAGGGCTCACAACAATCGCATCGGCGATCTTAGGCTCGGATACTACGACTTTCGAAATGTCTTGCTGGAACTGTACAAGTTCTCCCTGGCCAACTGTAAGCTTGATCGTTTGCGGCGCCGGTTGCGCCGGGACCTTCAGAAAGCTGCATAGCAGGAGTGCAGCGGTGTAGGCGAGTATCTTTCTCATTTGGACTTATCAAAAACCTCTTGCACATGCTTTTCACCGCGGAATACATCCACTACCCGCTGCGGAGGCTTTTTCAGTTCTTCCTCTTTTTCATTGGCCTTCTTGGCTGATTTCTTCAATTCGGCCTGCGCGGTCAAGGCGTCCCACGCTTTGTCGTCGTTGACGGTTTGAGCAATGCCGGGCATGATGCGCGGCTTTCGGGTTCCGAGATAAGGGTCGAGCGCATCGGCGTAGATGGGCCGATCCTGCGAGATCCGGCTTGTGTCAAGAGGATTGCGCAAAACCAGACCAATCTTGCCGTTGTTTTTGGCGAGTTCGAGTTTAGCCGATTCTTCCGGAGTAACAAGCAGCGTCACCGCTCGCGAGGCTGTACTCGACTGCACTGGAGCGGCTGCTGCGGCGGCTACCGCCTTCGGATCGGTTGTCGCGACTTCAGTGGAGCGGCCAACACTGAGAACGGTTATGTCTTCGAGAATCACCTTGCTCAATGCCTCGGTCATGGAACCGCTTCTGGTGAAGACAACATCGACATGCGAGCGGGGCAGGATCAAGCCGGCGGCGCTAGTTGCGTCGGTTACCTGCACGCTGATGGCGCGCTTGCCTTGCGGGATGGTCGCCGCGACGCCCTCGATGCCGCCGATGGCGGCGAGCTTGTTTTGCGTCATCGGCTCGTTCATGCTCACCGGGAAGAGCAGTGTTTTTTCGAGCAGCACCTTCTCATCGGCGAAGACGCCCCGGGGCTGTTCCTTCTCCGGGACTTCAACAACGCGCAAATCGCCTCTGCGGAGTTTCGTGCCGGCCGACAGATCGCGGGCGGCGGCCTGCACTTTTACGAGTTTGGTCTGTTTCGTCGATGTTGTAGCGGAATACAACAGCCAGGTGAGGAGTGCTGCCGAGACCCAGGCGCCTCCAAATATCATGAGTAACTTTTGCCGGTCCATTTATTGCGAACCCTTCTCAAACAAGATTGCCGTTTCATCTTTACCAATCTGCCGCCAGCCCTTGACTGGCAACATCTCCGTGAGCGTAGAGTCTTTGGGAACCAGCGCGTGGGTGAAATTCCAGCGATTCCACTGGACTTCCCAGCCGGGCTTGACCTCGGGGATGAGGAGGTAATCTTTCAAAAAATCCGCTCCATAATAATCGCTTCTCCCGTCGAAGAAGACTTTGCGGCGGCCGGCAAAGCGGTAGATCAGATAGCCGCCAAATTTGTCGGTACTGAAGAGCCTTGCGTCCTCCGGAAGCTTTTCAATTTGGGCGCTCAGCGCTACCGGATAAGTGCTTTCGGGAAAGCTGGTCGGCTTGGCAAACATAGCGGACCGACTCGTGATTACGAAAAGAACGAGGAGGACCGGTACAAGCGCGTAACCACGGAAGTTTGCATCCATCTTGCGGAGGTTGGCGTTGTAGTTGGCGAAATCCCGCACAAAGGAGGGAAGCCCTTTGGCGTTTTCGATTGCCCGGCAAATAGAGGACAACGCAAGCGGCAAGCCGACCAGAACAAGTAAGGGCAAACCACGAGCGGAGCGGAGCGCTCCGGTGAAGAGAACCAGACACAGAATCCCGCGCGCGAAGTTGCCCTGCTCGATGCTCAGGCCAATTCCGACAGCAACGAGGACCAAACCGACGACGAGCGCTTCGGCACCATCGACGTGAAAATTAAAGGTCTGGAACTCGCCAATGCGCGACAGCAGCTCCTTGTCCTGAAGGTAACTAATAATGTGCTGATGGACATGCCAGCCATAGGGGTTGATGAAACCAGCGGCGAAAGAAACCAGGGCGCAGGCACCGAGCGGCTTCCAGGCGTGGTCACCTCGCAACCATTTCTCCCCTGCATAGAGGGCAAAGATGGCCGTACCAAGAAAGAAGCTGGCGTGCATATTAGCCCAAAGAATCGATCCGATGAAGACCAGGAGGATCGTCTTCCAGTTGAGCGTGGCGCTTTGACGCTCACAAAGAATCACTACGAGCAGCAGGAAGACCCATCCGTAGAGATGGGGCCTGGCGAGCCAATGGATGCTGGAGGTTGTAAGCATGACCCAAGCGGAAACAGCCGCGACGAGGAACCAGGTTTTGACAGTCCAAAGGAGTTGGACCCAAAGCCAGGTGACGAGTCCCAGAACTCCAAGATAGAGAAGAAAAACTCCCCGCAAACCGTCCCACTCGTGGGCTTTGGCCATCGTGCAATCGGCAAGCCATTCCCAGGCAAACCAGGCACCATTGGGCTTGGAGAAAGAGAAAGGATCCGTTTGGGGGACTTGCCCGGAAGCGAGCACACGTTCGCCATTCCGGATATGCCACCCCGAATCGGAATCACGAAAAAATTGCTGCATGCCGCCAAAGGAGATCAGGCAATAGAGCATCGTAATCGCCGCGAGGACTAGTGCGATATCCGGAATCAGCCATTTGCGAAGCGTCGATGAAGTTGCGGGCGCGACCAATGGCTTTTTGTCCGGCTACTACTGAGCGGTGCCGATTGAGCCAAGGCCCTGGGTCATGCTCTGGTACAGGCTGACGACAGCCTGCGTGAGCTGATTGACGGTGGTGATGAGCGCGAGGCCGACAGCGGCGACGATGAGCGCATATTCGACCAGGTCCTGGCCGGTTTCATCACGCCACAGGTTCTGAACGAACGACTTTGCGTTCCTGGCGAGATCTTTGATAATCATGGACGACTCCTTCGATATTTGGACTTTGCGGTCTCTTCTTCTTCTGTGACGAAGATATTTTTGAAGACCAGGGCTAATTTTGTCAGGCCGGACTGATGTTTGTCGCGGTCTAATTTCAATTCGACAGTACCACCGTTACGGGCAGCGACGAGCTGAAGGTTCTGAATGGCCTCAGGAAACTGGAAGCGGAGGGCAAGAGCTTTTTCGAGTTCTTTCTTGGCTTCCGGCCATTTCCCCTGCTCCATATAAACGGCGGCGAGGTTGTTGTGCGCGGCGGCGGGGCCGCTGATGGCCTTCCAGTGAGAGAGGGCTTCTTCGGGCTGATTCAACTGCGTGGCGTAGAGGGCGGCAAGATTATTGCGGGCGAGTTCGTAGCTGGGCTTGGAGCGGAGGACCTGGCGAAGGATCGGCTCCGCTTCGCTCGCGCGCTGCTGGAGGATCAGGTTGTAGGCCAGATTGTTCAGCCGCTGGGGACTGGTGGGTTCGAGAGCAAGAGCCTGGCGGTGGAGGGCTTCGCCCGCAGCGAGGTCGGGGAATCCGTCTTTCAAGATGGCAGCTCGGGAGAGCTCCGGGGCGGAGGCGTTGGCGGATTTGAGCACCGCGCCGACGACCTGAAACGCCTGTGTTTTCAGGCCTTGTTCGCTGAGAGAAGTGGCAAGGTCGAGGCCAAGACCGATGTCGGCCGGGGCATGCTCGAAGGCGATGCGCAAATGTTCGAGTGCGAGATCGGGATAGCCGGAGGCCTCGAATCTGGCAGCGAGTTTACGGCGGACAGCGGTATCGGTGGGGTGATCCATGAGCCGCTTGCGCAGCGCCAAAATCTCCAGGTCTCCGTCACCGAGCCGGACCGCATTCTTGACCTGGGTGTCGAACACTGGCGACATACGTGCGCCCGAATTTTGCTGGCGGGCGCAAGAAAAAGTGAAAAAGCCAAGAAACAGAACCGAAACGGCGCGCTTCATACCTTTTCAAACTCCAACTGGTCGCCAACCAATGTGCCTGTTTTTGCAATCATGCCGGCTGGCAATTCGAGCACACTGTGCGCGCGAAGACAGAGGCTGATGCGGCGTTTGACCATATTGGGACGTATTTTCAAGACTATTTTCTGTTTGCTCAGGTAGATTACATCGATCGTGAACTTCATGCCGAAAGAGTGAACGGCCTCGCAAGGGGCGATCCACAAGCCATCGCCTTCTTCGAGCGAGGTATGCTTCAGCAATCCCCGCCGCCGCAATTCACTCGTGTTTGCGATCCCGGCGCGACTGGTGAGCAGTTGACCGGAACGTCGGTTGGTAACCCGCAATCTGTTTTCTATCGCTTCAGTTGAACCCATACAATGCAAAAATGTTTCGCTCCGCTAAAGAAACTTCTGAGACCATGAAGCGTTAGAGTACATTAGGTTCACATCCGGAAGCAATTTCTCTTGCAAAACATTAACAAATTTCTTTACCTTTCTCTTTTTTCGATCGGCCTTCTGCTGCTGCCGGCCTCGCTTGCCGGGCAGACTGGGCTATTCGGTTTGGTGACGGCACTGGGCGAAACGCCCAATGATTTGGTGCTCGACGAGTTGCGCGGGCTGCTTTATCTGGTGCGATCGAATGCAAACCGCATCGAAGTTTACAATTACGTGAACAAAGCTCTACTGGCCCCGATCCAGGTGGGAAATTTTCCCGTGAGTGCGGCGATGTCGCCGGACGGGGCGACGCTTTATGTGACCAACGCGACTTCGACGAGCGTGAGCATCATACGGCTCGGCGACAACCAGGTGGTGAATACTTTGAGCCTGCCGGTGAGGCCCGAGGGGATCGCAGTGGGGGCGGATGGGAGAGTTTTGATCACGACGCAGGGTACGGGCATCAACAATGCCCAACAAACCTTGCTGCTGTACGATCCGCGTCAGGATGCTGCTTTGCAACTTTCTGTGGTGGCTTCCCCGGCAACCATTTCGACTGCAAACGTGAACCAGAACGTCTTCTTCGGCACGCGACCCATTACGCAATTTCCCGGAAAACTGATTACGACCCCGGACGGGAATTACATCATCGGAATGGTAGCGATCAACCAGGCGCTGAATACGGCGCAGACGACCATGTTCGTTTACGAAGTTGCGAGCGGGACCATCATCCGGAACCGCACCGTGACGGGGCAATCGACGGTACTTTCGATGTCACCGGACGGGGCGAAGCTGATGGCCGGTTCTTCGCAATACGACTTTGGCACATTGAATGTGCGTGCGGTGATGAATACGGCGAATCTTCCTTTCGCCCTGGCCGGAGCGGTCGGATTTCCGGCCGGCGTCAATTATGGGGGGAGCGTCTTCTCGCCTGATGGCAAGACATTGTACACGGCCTTCAACTACACAGCGACGGTGGCCAATCAGCGTCCGACGTCGAATGTACTGTTCATTGGCAACCCGAACAATCTGGGAGTTCGACTGGGCATCAAGATGCCGGAATCGGTGCTCGGCCGAATGATCATGACTTCGGACGGCACACAAATTTTCGCCCTGTCGGAATCTGGCTTTATCACTTTGCCGATCGGCAATCTTTTCGACTATCCGATTCTCGACCCCGAGAGCACGCAAGTGTTTCTGGCGACGGACCCGTGCAACAAGGGTTTGGCGCGGGCGACATTGAAGGTTTCCAATCTAGGCAAGGGCAAACTCACCTACAGTGTGCCGGCTTTGACTGCGGCAGTTGTGGCACAGGTTACGAGCGGGCTTGCGCCCTCGTCCATCAACTTCACGATGGACCCAGGCAGGGTGAACGTGAACCGCCGGCCCGGGACCAATGTTTACAACGGCAACAATGGCGGACCGGTTGTGGTGAACCTCAATTCGTATGAAGCGATCAACATTCCGAATACGATCCGGGTGTTGATGAACTACCGGTTGAGCGATCAGCGCGGATTGATCTTCCCGATCCCGACCTTGGTGAATGGGCTCAACCCGGGACGAGGCTTACGGGATATTGTTCTGGACGAGAAGCGAATCCGGGTTTACATTTCGAACTCGGCGTTAAACCGGATCGAAATCTTCGACACAGTCAAGCAGAAGTATCTGGAGCCGCTCGAAGCGGGGCAATTTCCGCAAAATCTGGCGAAGTCGCTGGATGGGGACACACTGTATGTGGCGAATGTAGGCGGAGAATCGATCATGACCATCGATCTGGAAACATTGGGTGTAACGGGTAGCATCGACTTTCCAGCGACTCCACGGCAAGGGACACAGAATCCGATTTCGGTGGATTCAATGGCAATGACGCTGTCGGGATTGCAATTTACGACAACGAATGGACAAGTGTGGCGAACGCTTTCGAATCAGGCGATCGTTCGTCCTGGCGGAGGATTTTTCAACGCTGCGGGCACAGTAGGTGGAAATCGATCCATGGCGGCTTCGCCGGGCGGCGAGTATTCGATGCTGCTGGCAAGCGTGGCCGGCACAACGACGGCGAACGGTTATCTTTATGACGCGACCATTGATGCCTACACGGCAAGCCGGACCGTTTTTCAAAATCCGTTTGCGAGCTATGTGGCACCCACTGCGGCCGGCCCGAGGGGAGAATACTTTCTTGCCGGCGGTTTGATACTTGGATCTTCGCTGACGCCGATTGGGGGAGTGGAAAGACCGGGCACGACGCAGTTTGTTCCAGGCCAAAATGGTCAAGTGACGCAGATTAGCGTGAGTGCGGGCAACCGGAATGTCTACTCGGTATGGCCGCTTGATTCGAACCGTTTTTTGCGGACGACGACGCCGGTGAGAACGGTAGCGACGGCGGTGACGCGCGACGAGGAGCGTACGACGCTGGAACTGGTGGACATCAAGACACAGTCGGAGAGCATTGCGGGCATACTGCCGGAGAATCCAGCCTTTTTCGTAAGCGGCAGCACGCAGCAGATCAACGTTCCCGCGCGCCAGATGGCAGTGGATTCAAAGGGAACCGTTTATATGCTGACGATCTCCGGGCTGACAATGATCCCGACCACGCCGACGACTACGGCGACGATACCAGCGATTCCGGGTGGCGTTCGCGGCATTGTGAACGCGAATGATGGCAGCACGAACATCCGCGTGGGTTCGTTTATCACAATCAATGGCACTTCGCTTGGAAGCCCGACTGCGGCAGATAGTGTGCCGCTGCCGACGGTATTGGGAGGAAGCTGCGTTACGTTTAACGACATTCCGCTGCCGATCATTTCATCTTCAGCGACACAGATTGTGGCGCAGGTGCCACCGGAAGTGCGGCCTGGGCTGAATATCGTGCAGGTGCGGTCGCTGATGAACGCGCAGCAGAGCACGCCACTAACGATCACAGTGCTGCGCTAGCCGCAGTCCGGCAGAGACACTGCTGGCGTCGGTTGTGGAACAGCTTCTGATTTCAAAAAACGTTTGGCGCTTGGGCCATCGTCAGCGTGGCTTCGTTTGATTCGAGCTTGAGGTGACATGATTCTACACCGGGACGGATGAGGTCTTCGCGGGAGAGCTTGATGTAATCGGCGTCTGCTTTTGGCTTTGTTTTGGCGTCACGCCGGGAACCAATCCCCATAGCCACCGGCTTCTGTCAGCGACCTGGCTCAACGCACGTTCACATGTATTATCAAAACTTTTTCGGATCCTGGATATATGTTCTGCTAAAGCTTATCCAATAATGATTTTGTCCATTTTGTACTTCCAGCGGAAGATAACCGGGTCCGCGTTGAGTTCGGCGAAGTAGAGATGAATACGATCAATCAACTCCTGCCTGCTTGTGACGCGAATCGCTCGAAGCATGCTGCGCGTCATCTTGCTGAACAGGGTTTCGATGATGTTCAGCCACGAACCATGCTTGGGCGTGAATACGAACTCGAATCGTTGGGGATGCAGTTGCAGGTAGGCTTGCGTCTCTTTTGAGACATGGGTCGAGTGGTTGTCGAGCAGGAGACGGATCTTAGTTGTTGGCGGATATCCGGCGTCGACCTTGTTCAGGAATCCGATGAAGTCTCCGCTGTTATGGGTGTCGCTCACGATCTCGATGACGCGGCCAGTGTGGAGGTCCAGGCCGGCCAGCAAAGACACCGTTCCGAGTCGTATGTACTCGTAGTCGCGGAGATGACTTGGATATTGGTTGGGGGATGGGCTCTTGTCCGGCGTCGTGGCCGCCAGTGCTTGAATGCCGGGTTTCTCGTCGTAGGAAATCGTTACCGTAGCGGGTTCTTTCAGCGTTCCCTCCACCATCATGGTGTTGATGATTTCCACGTCCTTGTACACATGCAAAACCTCGGCCATCTTCCGTTCAAACTCCGGATCGCGGCGTTCGACATAGTAGCGGACCTTGTGCGGCCGGATCTCGCCCTGGGTCAGGATCCGGTGCAATTTGGAGCGGCTCAGTTGGACCAGGCTGGGATGGCCCGCTTCAACGCAATGCTTCCGTAGGTGAGCTTGCAGCAGAGCGTAAGTCCAGAGTTCGTAGGAGTAGCCCAATTGCTTCGGTTTTTGGCATGCACAGTGCAATACCCACGCCGAGGCATCGTCTGGGATCTGGCGGACCCTGCCGGGTCGAGGCAGCTCTCCAAGAGCAGCCTCCAGCCCAAACTTCAGGAACTTTTTGACGCACAGGGCGACCGTGTGCCGATTCACCTGATTGGCGGTGGCCGTCGCATTGTCGCTCTTCCCGCCGGCGCAATCCAGGAGAATGGCTGCGTGAACGACTCTCCGTTTCTCTT
>JBKJSR010000280.1:0-7584 GCA_046594355.1 Bryobacter sp. | reverse complement strand
GCTTGGGGACTGGAATGCATTGGCTCTGCCACTTTGCCATGCCATAAGCGGGAGCAGGCCAAAACAGCCGCCACGTCTTATTTGTTGATAGCTTTATAGGTTTTATCTAATGATTTTCTAGTGGCCCCATTCTGCTACCCTGATGCTCGTAACCGCTTTGTTGCGGTTTTATGAATTTCTCACTGTAGAGGATCCTGCCCATGCACCCCTTCCGTTCCCTTGCTTGCTTCCTACCGCTCGCAATCAACCTCTTTTCCCAAGCCACCAGCACTTCAGGCGACATTCGCGGGGCCATTTTGGATCCGTCAGGCAATTCCATAGCTGCGGCTAGGGTCACGGCCTCCAACGACGAACGAGGCTTTACACGGTCCACTGTGAGTACGGCCGAAGGCCGCTTCACCATTACTTCCATCCCGCCCGGTATCTACAAAGTCCGCACCGAGGCTCCAGGTTTCACTACCAAGGTTGTCGAAAGTCTCGAAGTTCGCGTCGGCGACGTCATCTCACTCCTCATCCAGCTCCCCATCTCTTCCGTGGAATCCGAAATTGTCGTCATCGCCGACATCGCCGCCGTCGAAGTCGAGCGCACCCAGCAATCCAACACGATCGAGCAAGTGCGCATCAATAATCTTCCTATCAATCGCCGCAACTACCTCGACTTCGCTCTCCTCGCCCCCGGCGTCGTCGAAACTACCTTCCTCGTAGACGATTCGTCCTATCGTCCGATCCAGACTCCCAACTCCGGCCTCTCTTTCGGCGGCTCGAACGGTCGTGGCAATGGCTTCTTCATCGATGGCCTGGAGAACTTCTACAATACCGGCGGTGGCGTCCGTCCTTCCATCAGCCAGGAAGCAGCCCAGGAATTTCAGATCAACCGCAATTCTTACTCTGCCGAATTCGGCAACGCGCTCGGTGGCGTTATTAACGTCATCTCGAAATCCGGCTCGAACCAACTCCACGGCAACGCCTTCGGCTTCTTCCGCCACAAGAACATCCAGGCCCGCAACTACTTCGATCCCGGCAAGTCCGCATTCACTCGTGTCCAGGCCGGAGCCACTCTAGGCGGCGCGATCCGTAAGAACCGCACCTTCTTCTATTCCGCTTACGAACTCCTCAGCCGCCAGGAAACCAGCTTCATCCCCATCCTTCAGGATCGCGGCGTCTTCAACCGCATCACACCTTCTCAGGATCAGCTCTTCCGCTTCCTCGAAGCATCAGGCAACCCGACTCTCGCCGGACTCGCCGGGCAAGGCCGCGTCCTGCTCCAGCCCAGATCCAGCCCTTTCCTCACAAATCTCTTCAACGCCAACTCCGGCGCTTTTCCCTTCTCGCAGCGGCTCAACACTTTTTCACTCCGCCTCGACCACAAGTTCTCCGACAAGAACACCGCCTTCTTCCGTTCCAACTCCACCTTCGACCGTCAGGACAACACCTCCTTTGGCGCTCTCGACGGCTTCAATCGCGGCCGCCAACTCAATATCGGCGACACCACGGCCGCTATCGGCGACACCTGGTCTCCCAACTCCAATTGGGTCGTCGAATCCCGCGCCATGTTCGGCTATGATCGCTTCGATGTCTACCCGATCGACAAGCTCGGCCCCGAAATCAACATCAACGGCTTTGGTCTTTTCGGCCGCCAGATCTTTCTTCCAGGCAGCAACATCGAACGCCACTATCAGGCGCTCGTCAACGTCACGCGCAGCTCCGGGCGACACACCCTAAAGTTCGGCTACGATTTCAATCCTGTTCGCAATAACGCGGTGAATGAAACCTTCCTCGGCGGGCGTTTCACTTTCGGTTCCCGCATTCCTCTCGCTAACGTTCTGATCGCCGCCACTGGCAACCCGGCCCTTCCGGGACTCATATCGCAAATCCTCACCGGTGCCGGACAGCCGGGCCTGATCGCCAATCTCAACACTCCCGTCTCCGCGCTACAGTCGGCTGCCCTCGGCATTCCCGAGCTTTACCAGCAGGGCTTCGGCGACCCCGCCTACTTCAACACCACTTACAACAACAACCTGTACCTGCAAGACTCATTCAAGCTCACTCGCAATCTCACGCTGACTGCGGGTTTACGCTACGAAGTTCAGCAGCAGACTGAGGAGATGGTCCCCCGCGACTACAACAACATTGCCCCTCGCATGGGCTTTGCCTGGTCTCCCGGCAAGTCACAATCTCTCGTAATCCGAGGCGGGTACGGCATCTACTATTCGATGATCAACGCCAACGTTGCCGGTACCGCAGCGCCACTGTCCGGCAAGAAAATCAATCAGATCCTCCTTACTCCTTCTTCTACACTTTTCCGCGACCCAAGAAACGGCCAGTTCGTCACTTCAACGACGATCTTCCAGTCGATGCTCGCCCAAGGAATCCTCGGCAAGAGAACAATCGGCCAGGAAGACCTGCGGCCCTTCGGGATCTCGGTTGGGCCCAACCTTCCCGGCTCGGTCATCTTCGGCGTCGACAAGGATTATGTAAACCCCTACGCCCAGCAAGGCAGCTTCGAGGTGGAACGTCAAATCGCCGGCTTCGCCGTCAGCATTGCTTATAACTTCAATCGCGGCACACACATTGGCCGCATCCGCGGGCGAAATGTACGCTATAGCGGTGCAAGGCTCCCCGACGGCCGTCCCCTCTTCGAACGTATCAACCCGCTCATCCTCCAGAACAATGTCTTCGAATCCAGTGCGAATAGTTTCTATCACGCAGGCATCCTCCAGGCCTCGCGCCGCTTTTCAAAGGGTTTCACCTTTAACTTCAACTACACCCTCTCAAAGGCAATCGACGAATCCATCGACTTCAACTCCGACTACTCTCCGCAGGACCAGCTCAACGCACGCGCCGAACGCTCGCTGTCTTCCTTCCACCAAAAACACCGCATCGTCTTCAACTCTGTGATCGAGCGCTGGGGCTGGAATTTCGCGCCCATCGTGCTCTACAACTCCTGGCGTCCCTTCAATGTGCTTGCGGGTGTTGACGCCCAGGGCGATACCTATGTAAGCAACAAACGCCCTGCCCATCTTGGCCGCAATATGGGCCAAGGTCCCAACTTCGTCACAGCGGACCTTCGCATTTCCCGCCGCTTCCGGTATTCGACAAACGAGCGCCGCTTCCTTGAGTTGACGGCAGAAGCTTTTAACCTGTTGAACCGCACAAATTTCCGCACCATCAACAACGTCGTTGGCGATGTGCCGTATGCGACTTTAGGTGCCCCGATCATCGGCAACCGCAACCCGGCCTCCACACCGCTCGCCTTCACCAGCACCCAAAATCAGCGCCAGTTCCAGCTCGGTCTCAAGCTATATTTTTGATTGTGGGCCAGGCTTGAAGAAAACGATCTGGAACTGACCTTCCTTCATTTCGAAGCCATAAGTCCCACAAGCCTGTCTTCCCTCGCGACACGCATCACGCAAGATCAAGAGCCTGCTATCGGGTTTGAAGTCGATCTCCATCGGACCCCAAATGTCCAGGGGAACTTGCAATGATCCTCTTCGCGCAAGCGACGGCTCAATAATGGTGCCGGTCAAAGCATCGACGGTTGCCATCATGGCGCAATCAGATCCACAACCCCAAACAATTACGATGTAGTGACCTGCGAAATTGAGCGCTGTCTTATCACTGTCTACCTTCAAGACCCCTTGCCGAATGCGAGTCTTGAAATTTCGTTGCTCTGGAGTGGCAAGTATTGGGGGCGCAGGATGTCCTTGAAAGCGCTCAGTCACGGGGTACTTTTCGAAGCGAGGGGCTTCGGCCTGAGCCACAAAGACGAGTAAAAGCGCATGTGGCCAGAGCATGGCTGGGCCTCAGGCGAGAAGTCCCTGCTTGGTAATGACTTCAGCATTCAGGTAGGGCCGCAGCGCTTCGGGTACCAGCACGCTTCCATCCTTCTGCTGATAGTTCTCGACTATCGCAACCCAGGTTCTTCCTACCGCCAAGCCGCTGCCATTGAGCGTGTGAACATATTCGCTCTTCTTCGGCCCGCGAAAGCGGATGCCTGCCCGTCGTGCCTGGAACGACTCGAAGTTTGAGCAGCTCGAAATCTCTTTGAACGAATTCTGCCCCGGCAGCCAAACTTCAATGTCATAAGTCTTCGCGCTCGAGAACCCCATGTCCCCAGTGCAAAGCGCCATCGTACGGAATGGCAAACCCAGCTTCCGCAAGATGTTTTCGGCATCATGCGTCAACGCATCCAACTCCGCATAGCTGTGCTCCGGATGCACAAACTTTACCAGTTCCACTTTCTGAAACTGATGCTGCCGGATGATCCCCCGCACATCGCGTCCGTGCGAACCCGCTTCACTCCGAAAGCATGGCGTGTAGGCACAAAGTCGAATCGGCAACTTCTCCAGATCCACCGTCTCATCGCGCAACAGATTCGTTACCGGCACTTCGGCCGTCGGGGCAAGCCAGAAATCAACACCCTCGCACTTGAACAAATCATCGGCGAATTTCGGCAACTGCCCGGTCCCAAACAGGCTGTCGCTATTCACCAGAAACGGCGGCAGCGTTTCCATGTACCCGTGCTCATTGGTATGCGTATCGAGCATGAAGTTGATTAGCGCCCGCTCTAGCTTCGCCCCTTGCCCAAAGTAAACGGCAAAGCGCGCACCGGTCACTTTGGCTGCCCGTTCAAAATCGAGAATGCCCAAGTCGACACCAAGATCCCAATGCGGCTTGGGAGCAAAGTCGTAAGTACCCGCCGTTCCCTCGCGCCTCACTTCGACATTGTCTTCAGCGCCTCCACCAAGCGGCACGCTCTCATGCGGCAAATTCGGAATCCCCTTCAGGAGATCCTGAAACTCCGTATCAAGAAGTTCCGATCCCTTTTCGAGTTCGATAATCCGGTCGCCGATCACGCGCACACTGGCTTGCAGCTCGGCGGTATCTTCGCCCGCCTTCTTCCGTGCCCCAATGTCCTTGGACCGCTCATTGCGATCCGCCTTCAGATTCTCAACTTCCGTGAGTGCTTCACGCCTCCGGACATCGATGGCCCGAAAGGCCTCTTTATCGAGTTCAAACCCCCGGCTAGCCAACCTCTCGGCCGTCTGATCGAGGTGGCTGCGGAACAATTGCAAATCGTGCATTACCTACCAGTGTAAGGACAACTGGACCCGCTTAAGCGAATACCTCATTCATATTCAACTCTCCACCCCCAAACGCCGCCAGCGAAATCGTTTCGCCCTTTCGATAAACCCGGGAAGCCGCGTCCCTGCTCGCAACCCGAATCGTACTCTTCTCAAGATTCACGATCCAGAACTCGATAGAACCGTTCTCCAGGCACAGCAGTTCCCGCTCATACATCCCGGCAGCGCTGTTGGAGGGCGATAACACTTCGATCACCAAGTCCGGTGCCTCTGCCAAAATGTCTTCCGGATCAATCAAACTGCGACGGCAATTCGAAATGAACCCAACATCTGCCGCCCGGCAATCATTTTGCGGAAGAGCTCGAAAGGGCAATTCTTTGTCCACGTATCCGAATGCACTCAACTTCTCGATGAGAAGTAACATTAGTTTCCTGCTCATGTGAATCTGCTTGAACTTCGGCAATGTCCCAGATACCAACACGCCAAAGTGCAATTCCGGACGCGCCCCCGTAACGGGCTCCGGCAGCGCCAAAAACTCCTCTACTGTCATGCCGCCGTCATCCCGCTAACTCGCCACTCCAAAATAGCCCTTGATCTCTTTCATGCAAAGGTGCGCCTTCTCAATCAGCGTCCCGTCGAACACATGGGTCTCAAGACCAATACAACCCTTGTACCCATCCTGATTCAATTCCTTGATGATGGACGCCCAATCGATCTTCCTGGCCCCGATCACATTGCCCGCCTTCATCTGCACATTCCCCAGCTTCTTCATCGGCAACAATCGATACCCGTCCGGCCAGGCCTTTTCCCCAAACGCATGCGTGTTGTCCGGATCCCAGTTCATCCCGAGTCCCTTCAAATTCACCTTCAGCGTCATATCCGCCAGTTCCTTCGAAGTCGCAACATTGCAGCTCGACTCGTTCTCGAGCAGCAGCGTAACTCCACCCTTCTCCGCCACCCTCGCGTACTCGCCCAATTCGTTCGCTAAACGGTCCCAGATTGCCGGCACATCCACCACCCGCATAAAGGCAAACACGCGCAACTGCGACACATCGAGCGCATTTGCCGCGCGGATCGCAAGCTCCAGATCCTTCATGCGCTCCCCGTACTGCACTTCCTGCCGCGCCTCGCGCTTCGCCTTGTTCTCCGCCGTTTCCGGTCGCGACATCTTCAATTCCGTACCCGGCAGCCCGAACTTCAGCAACCCAGTATTGAGAAAGCTCACCTTCAGCCCCGCCGCCTTCAAGTCCGCCCGCACCAGCTTCAACTTCTCCGGCTCCATCCGGAAATATGCCTCGCTCTTGCGAGTCCGGTCCTGTGCACGCGGGGTATCGCGCAACTCAACCCACTTCACCCCATACTGCTTCGCGAACGCGATCGCATCCGCCTCGCTGCCCGCCACTTCATCCGTGAGCACGGCAAAGCGCGACCAGTCCAAGCCCTTCGCTTCGAGCAATCCGGCGGCGCCAAGCGCCAGTATCAATTCGCGACGATTCATAACTAATCTCCTAACAGTCTTCCGTACGGCTTCCAAGCGGCCACGTTATCACAGACGGCCTTTATTCCCGCCACAATCGGCACAGCCAAGACCAGTCCAATTCCACCCCAGATCAAACCCCAGAACATCAGAGCCACTGTCACCGCCAGCGGATTCAAATGCACTCTTGCTCCCACGATTTTCGGATACAGAAGATTCAAGGCAAACAGGTGCAGAGTGCCCACTCCACCCGTGATGATCAGGTACGCGCCAAGATTCGAATACACCGGCAGACCGGACAACACCGGCGGCACCAGCGCCAGCGGCAATCCGATATACGGCACCAAGCTGAAAAATCCGCTCAAAGGCCCTACCAGCAGCGGATAAGGTAAGTGGAGCGACATGAAAAACACCGTACTCAGCACCGCCAGAATCAATCCCAGTACAAAGTTCCCCGCCATGTAGGCTCGCGCCATCACCGCCACGCTCTCCATACTTCGCGAAGCGACTGCCCGGTCCCGCTCCTCGAATAAACTCAAAAATGCCCGCTGAATGTGGTCGCTCCAGCTCAACATGAAATACACCAGAAACGGCACAAAACTTGCCATTAACGTAACGCTATAGATCGTCTCAATCCTTGCATACAGAAAGCTCAGCAGCGGAGACCTCTCCGGCTGGATCCGCACTTCCTGCACCGGCGCGGGCGCGTTCGGGTCAACGGGCCGCGGTGGCGCGATTCGCGCGCGCCGCCCCTTCTTTGGCGCTTCGAGGCCCGGCGGCGGTGGTGGGTCCTGCAATTTCTTCGGCATCATCTGAGACACGCTCCGCTCAAGCTCGCTCAGACGGTCCGCCACTCCATCGATCAACTCACCCAACTTCTGCCCGTATCCAGGCAAGTCGTCAATCAGACCAGTTGCCTGCGTCGCCAGTCCCAGACCGGAAAAATAAACCAGCAGCACAAAAATGGAACACACGAGAAAACTCGCAATCGACCGTGGCAGCTTAATCTTCATGAACCACAAC